>DATKMG010000623.1:0-2904 GCA_035541995.1 Terriglobia bacterium | reverse complement strand
CTGCTTACCGAACTTCTGGATCTTTCGAAAAGGCGCTACATACCGTCGACCACGTTTGCCTTGATTTACGCGGGCCTCAACGAGATGGATCGTGCATTTAGGTGGCTGGAATTGGCGTTTCAGAATCGGGAAGGACCCTTGGTCTATATCAACGTCTACCCGACCTATGATGGCCTGCGCTCTGATCCGAGGTTTGCCTCCCTGGTAAGGCGAATGCGGCTTGCAACCTGACTCATTGGAAGCCCGCAAGTTCGCTTTGTTGCCACTGTCGGTGAACCGGTCAGCCTCGCGGTGCTGTTTGCACAATTGGATCAAGGCGGCGACCCAAGCCCAATTAAGTTGGTTCCGCATCAACGGCCGCGATGAGTGCTTGAATGTAACCAAAGGTGAAAGCAAAGGCTTGATGCCCGTTAGGATCGCCCGGAATTATCGGAACATGATCAGGCATGACCATCCCTTGGTACCCGATCTCCTTGTACACTTTGAGGGCCTGTAGCATGTTCACATCACCGTCATCGATGAAAGTCTCCTGAAAATTCAAGAATCCACCGCGAATATTCCGGAAGTGAACATTGAAAATCTTGTTCCGACTGCCAAAGTAGCGAATGACATCGAAGATTTCTTTTCCGGGGTCTTTGAGCATCTCAGAGACTGTCCCCTGGCAAAAGTTGAGACCATGATAGGGACTCGGTTTTATATCAATGAAACGCTTCAGTCCTTCTACAGATCCCAACACGGTCTGGACGCCGCGGTAGCCTTTATCGGCCGGCATTCCCGGATCGTGGGGATGGCAAGCCATTCGGACCCTGTATTCCTCCGCCACAGGGATCACGCGATTCAAGAAACAGGTGATTCGTTCCCAATAAGTATCCGCATCTACCGGGCCTGCTTCCGTGAGCGGGGGATCTTGTTTTGCCTGTTTGTATACAAATGTACTGTAGCTTGAGCGCCCCCTCCCAGGGGTCGGCGCCGTCCGCACCACTCCGAGAATGCTCATATTGTATTTCAGCGCAGGAACTCCGGCCGCGGCTGCGTTGCGGATCATTTGGCAGATGTCATCAATTTCCCGCTCCCGTTCTGGGCTTTTTCCCAGAAGGATATTGGGGTTTTCGACTTCGGTGATGTAGTTTGAACTGAGAGGCAGCGGAACCATTTCCAGCTTGATCCCATAGGATTCAACCCGATCTCTGAGGCGCATCAGGCCTTCCAAGGACCAGCTCTCATCCATCTTGGGGGACGGTAAGGAGCTGCAAATGTGATTGACGCCCAAACAAGAGAGTAATTGCAGGATCTCATCTGAAGATCCTTGCTGCGTACCTACCTTCATTAAAGCACGGCGTGAAGCTGCTGGTCGGCTCCTTATCGAAGAATGGAATTCCGGGGGAATCATTCCTGAACCGGCAGTCAATCCAGCCAGCAAGAAATTTCTCCGTCGCATCGCTGTTTCTCCCAAGACTCTGGTTCAGAGTGTATCAGACATTTCCTCCTAAGAATAAAAAGGTCTTGACAGGATGGTTAAGCCAATGTAGTTTAGACTAGTTTAGCGATTGACTTAATGGAGTAATGATCTAACTGACGCATTATGCTTTCCATGAAGGCAAAGTACGGGTTACGCGCCATGCTCTTTCTCGCTCGTGCATATGGCCAGGGGCCGACCCTCATTTCCGAAATGGCTGAAAGGGAGGCTATCCCCAAGAAGTTCCTGGAATTGATTCTTCTGGAATTGAGGAACAAGGGATATTTGCACAGCAAAAAAGGGAAAGGCGGAGGCTACTACATGGGAAGATCACCTCAGTCCATTTCCTTTGGAGAGATCATTAGAATCCTTGATGGTCCTCTGGCACCTATTCCTTGCGTGAGTCTAACTGCTTACAGGCGCTGTCCCGATTGTCCGGATGAGAAGACCTGTGGAATTCGTGTGGTCATGAAGGAAGTTCGAGACGCGACAGCCAGGATTCTGGATGGGACAACACTGGCAGATGTTCTCGAGCGGACGGACCATTTGTCAGGTAGCAGTCAAGAAGCTTATACCTATCACATTTGACTCTTTTCTTGCTTAATAGTCTAGTAAAAGAATAGGACAAGTAGATATGTCAGATCCACGATACAACAGGGTGCAAGTTAGCTTGGAATCACAGATTGACGCCGAAATGCTCAAAAACATCGTGAAGGCCGTTGACCAGATTAATTACGGCTCTGTGGAGATCGTCATTCACGATTCAAGGATCGTTCAGATCGAACGGAAGGAGAGGATCCGCTTCGATAGCGGTATCGCTCGGGAACGGTCTTGAACCCTGGATCCGATAAATTACACGTCATTCACGCTCTTTCCAGACCGCTGGCGGGCCGAGTAACGTGGAACCTTTCAACCGGGAAGACTGACCAGACGACTGGAAGAATCCCCCGAATAAGGAGATTCTCTAATGAAACGTCGCTGGATGTCAGTCTTGTCAGTTATCGGGATTGTTTTTTGGTATGGGCTTACGTGGTCTGCCCAGGCTCAGGGCACAAGCACTGGCAGTTCTACTTCAGTGGAGGAACGCCTATCTGCAATTGAAGGAAAACTCCAAAGTCTCGAGCGCCGATTAGATCAGGCACTCGGCAAAGGCGAACAGAAGAAATCCAGCCAGGAGGAACCCGCCACGGAGTTACCTCTGCCCGAGCGCATCGAGTCTCTAGATCAAAAGCTGCGAATCATTGAGCGACGACGAGAGCTTGACGAGGAGAGCGTTGCAGCCAAGGTCAAGGAGAACCCGATTGTCACTGCCAACGGGAAGGATGGCTTCGGGTTCAGGTCAGCTGACTCCAATTTTCAACTCAAGATCAGTGGCTATGCCCAAGCCGATAGCCGATTTTTTGTCGATGACTCCCAAAGGCTGGGGACCAGTACCTTCGTTCTTCGGC
>DATKMG010000622.1:0-4717 GCA_035541995.1 Terriglobia bacterium | reverse complement strand
TTTGGCAGGTGCAGCTGCCAGAGTGTGCAGCCAGCCGTCGTTTGGCGCTCTTCAGCAGGCTTGGGGACGTAGTTCAGTTGGTTAGAACGCTGCCCTGTCACGGCAGAGGTCGCGAGTTCGAGTCTCGTCGTCCCCGCCATTTTTTTCTATGACATACGAAGATGGCAATTCGTCAGTCTGCGGTTTTGTGTCATGGTTTGTGTCATAACTCCCCGCCAAACCCTCCCCGGTAAGTGCATCGAGCGCCTTCCGCTTAGCGTCCATTCTGATGTGGCTGTAGTGTTCCAGCATTCGCGGTGAGATGTGCCCGGCAATCGCCATGATTGTTCGTTCGCTGGCTTGGCTCTCGGCAAGCTCTGTGATTGCGTGGTGCCGTAAATCATGGAATCGAAGGCCATGCAGCGGACTCTTTACTTTGCTGAGGTCAGCCTTGCACTCATCGTTTGCGCATACCCTGGCAGGCTGTTGTAGCTGGCCGCATGACGGACAATTGATTGCTCGGGTGATGCTGCGCCACGCTGAACGCCAGCCGCTCATTGGCTTGGTCGAGTCGGGTTTAGAGTAGCCCTCAGCGTGTGGGAGCACATACCAGTCGGCATCCAAGTTATCGCCAAACAGCTTTTTCCCTTTCTCGCGGAGAAACACGAAGACAGCCCACGCATTGCTGTTAAGAGGTATTACCCGTTCCCCTGCCGCGGTCTTGCTCCGTCTAATCGTGATCGTGCGCTCCATTAAGTCCACATCGCGCCAGCGGAGCCCTTTTAGCTCGCAGCCGCGCATGGTTGTGTTGAGCGCCAGGATCGCGGCGAGGCGGGCAGTGTCCCATTCGGGCTTGGCCGCTGCCATCTTCAACAATCTTGCCTTCTCACCGAGCGTGAGGGCTTTCCCAACATCCCGACGCTCAGGCAGGCGAGGCACTTCGTCTGCGATCTGACTCCAGCGCTTCGCTCGTTTCAGCACTCGACGGAGGATGCCGATTTCCATATTGATTGTGACGTTGGAAATTCCCTTCTCTTTCCTCTTTCGAATGTAAGCGAGAATCGCTTCCGCCGATATGCGGGAAACGGGCATTGAACCGAAGGACTCCCGAAGGGGCTTCGCGTGGTCGGATTCCGTGCGCTTGCTTCGCGGAGTGACGTGCGCGGAGCGGTCAGCAAGGTATCGCTCTAAAGCCTCGATGAAGGCTAGCCGTGCAAACGACTGTCCCGCCACGGTGAGTTTTCCCGCCTGCGCTTCGGCTATCAATTCCTTCTCGCGGGACAGGGCCTGGCGCCAATCTTTTGTGCGCTGGCCGTGTCCGTCTCGGACGGGTTGTCGATAGCGAACTCCGTTAACCGAGAAGTCCGTCCACCACCATTTGCTACGTTTGAATAGAGCCATGATATGCCTCCGCCCTCTAAAACAACCCTTTTCGTCTTCGCAACTGCATGTACTTCCGCCGTTTTTCACGCCATTCGGGACTAGTTTTGTAGTGCCTTATTTGGCAGGCCGGAGGCCAATACTCTTGGTGTCTGAATTTCGCGAAGAACCATCTCCCACATTCGGGACAGCGGCGTATGCGCCACAAAAGCCCCTCTCGACCCAAAAGAACTATCTGAAGTACGGCCTCAGACACTCGGCTGCCTCCCGTATCCCAGCGAAAATCGATCGAACTGCCGGAAGAAGAACTCCGGGGGCTAGTGATCATTTCTAGGTCCGGCCACATCCGATGGCGAGACAGTTCCTTCCGGACAGCGCGCAAAGCAGTTTTGAACTTTTTTCCCAGAAACGGATCTTTCGCAAACCAGGTCAGACCCACAAATTTTGATTTCCTCCCGCCCCAAGAATCCCCCCACTCGCCCTTCCGGTAGCGCCTTTCCCCAACAATCATCCGGAGCGTTTGCAGATTCTCCAGCAGCCGTTCAACCTGCTTGCGATCTTCCGGAGGCCTCCGCTGATTCAGAAACCCCAGCAGCGGCGCAGCTAATTCCTCGCCCGGGTATTCGCGTGTTCGTGACACATGGCTAAGTGACTTAGGCATTGTTAGTATTCTAATAGACTTCTTCTTATCATTGTTGCAGACTCTGGTCAAGATCGAAGTGTAAAGGAGGAAAAACAATGGAAATGGCAAGTACAAACGGAATGAGCCCGCGCGAGGCTGCAGTGCAGCTGCACGTTGGCTTGGCTCATGTCTACCACCTACTCTGGGCGAAAAAGCTCCCTGCCACCCGGAAAAACGGGCGCTGGTTTATTCCGGTCGATGCGATTGATCTCCGCCTAAGAGCGAAACACAACGGATGATTCTGATGGAACCCCTGGCCGTTGATGTGCGCACAGCTGCGTCGCTGACCTCACTAAGCACTCGAACGATTCGGCGCATGATTTCTCGAGGAAAGCTACGCAGCGTGCGGGTGGGGCACAGGGTGCTCGTGGAAATGACTGCCTTGAAAACGTTGGTAGCAACCGCAGACAGTGGCGTCCGGGATTTGGCCAGCTGCAGTACGAGTGAAACTCTTCCTAAAAAGTAAAAGCGGGCCGCCCGAGTGCTAGCTCGAACGGCCCAGAAAGATCGAGAACATGAAACTTACTACACCTGCGGTTGAAACTGGTCAAGGTCTAAACTCATCCATCCCTCTTCTTTTTTGCGGTTGGGGCTTGGACACGTGCTTTGGCTGTGGCGGGCAGCTCGGGCCAGGGGCGGTGGTAATTGAGACGGTCGAGATCGCCGAAGGTGGCGCGCCTGATCGTGGATTGTTGAGCGTCTACCATCCTCGATGCGCTGAGGAGGCCGAATGCCTTGCTCGAATCTGGGGTGATGTGCCTGTCCGCTGGCATGTCCAACGTGTTAAACAGGTCGTCCTTAATCCGGAGCGATTGGGCCGCAAAAACAACGTCTCTGAGGTTTTGTGCACATCCGAAGAGAAATCCGATTACCTCCGGGCCTTAAGGATTCCGGACACCCGGCAGCCAACGAAAGCGTCGTCAATGCCGAGGAAGCGCCAGTCCCAAATACCCAAAGCGAAGTAGTTCAAGGTAGTCCCGGGTAGCCAGACCGACGTGGCTTCTTGTGAAAGTTCGGCTGCACAGTCGTCGCATCCCGGGACAGGAGGCATCGGTGAAAGAGGAACCACCAAATGGTTCTCCCGCAACTCAGTTGGTGAAGCTTGTTACCCATGGCGCATCTGCGGAGGTGTTTCACACTCCAGACGGTGACCCATTTGTTGTTGTGCCCGTCGGTGGGCATCGCGAAGTGCTGCATCTTGGACAAACCGAATTCACGGCGAAGATCAAGCCGCGCCATGTCGAACCTAGTGGAGAGGAGATTCACGCAAATGGCTAACTACCCCAGAACAGATACAGGTAATGCTGAACTCTTTGCGACAGTGAGTAAGGACGACTTGCGCTATGACCACCGGGGGAAACGATGGCTAGTATGGCGGAAACATTGGTGGACTGAGGATAACGATGGCCTGGTCTATAGAAGGGCCAAATCCGTGGCGCGGATGCTCAGGCAGTTAGCCTCCCAGATATCCGACAAGAAAGACCAAGCGTCCGCGTCTGCCTGGGCAATTCAGAGTGAGGCTCGCGCCAGGCTTGAGGCCATGTTGAGGCTGGCAGAATCAGAATATCCCTTGTACGACGCCGGAGAAGGCTGGGATGCGAACCCCATGCTGCTCGGTGTTGAGAATGGTGTCGTTGACCTGAAGACTGCGACATTACGGGATGGCCAGCAAGCCGACAACATCACTCTACATTCCAGCATTGCCTTTGACCCGGCTGCTCAGTGCCCCCGCTGGCTGCAGTTCCTTAGCGAGGTATTCGGGAACGACCGGCCTTTGATTGAATATGTCCATCGCGCAGTGGGATATAGCCTGACGGGGGATACAAACGAACAGTGTCTTTTCCTGTGCTATGGAAGTGGTGCCAACGGGAAGAGCACGTTTTTGGACACCGTGCGGAGGGTGATAGGGGGTCATGCCTTTAATCTGCCATTTTCGGCATTGGAACTTACCTCCCGTTCTTCCATACCTATCGATCTCGCAGCTGTAGTAGGAAAGAGGTTTGTCACTGCAATTGAGACCAGTGAGTCTGCGCGCTTGAACGAAGCCAGAATCAAAATGCTCACAGGCTGCGATCCGGTCACTGCCCGTCATCTGTATGGGGAGTTCTTTACTTTTGCACCTGCTGCGAAGCTTTGGTTGGCTTTTAATCATCCGCCAGAAGTTCAGGATAACTCACATGGATTCTGGCGGCGCATTAGGCTGATTCCCTTTAATCAGCGATTTGAAGGGGATGCAATCGACAAGGATCTTCTCCCAAAGCTGCTTACTGAAGCTCCCGGAATCCTAGCCTGGGCGGTACAAGGAGCCCTAATATGGCAACAGGAGGGGCTTGGAGAAATGCCCACCGTTGTGCGAGCGGCTACTGAACTGTATAGGTCTGAAAGCGATCCGGTGGAAGAATTTATTGCTGAGTGCTGTGAGTTATCTCCGGGTGCCCGCGCGACTGCAGGTGGGATCTGGGAGGAATATCAGATGTGGGAAAAACAAAATCGCTTGCGTGTTTCACTAAGCAGAAGAGAATTTTCTAATAGTCTAGAGGCAAGAGGGTTTAGGAAAGTGAGGCAGGGCCACCAACGCACGTGGATCTGGTTGGGAATTCGCTTAAGTAATGTCCAGGAGTACTCATCTAGGGACGGCGAGGAGGTCGCGCGGACGGATGCGGACGTGAAATCTCC
>DATKMG010000621.1:0-11773 GCA_035541995.1 Terriglobia bacterium | reverse complement strand
ACCAGCTTTGTCATGGTTCATTCCGGGGATTATTATGAATCTCTGCATCTCTGGTCCAGTGCGCTGCAACAGTGCGGATGGAAGTTGCCAAAAGCATCCAATGCTGATTACAGCGCCAATTGGTGTGGCTGGGGATATGAGGCAAACGTCACCCCCGGCCAAATGTTTGGAACGATTCCAAAACTGAAGGAACTGAATATCCCGACGGCCACTCTTGACTACTGCTGGTTCGACAATTTCGGCGACTGGAGACCAAGGTCGGACACATTTCCGGGGGATACAATCAAGAAGGTTGTCGACGAGTTTCACAAGCAGGGGATCTTGATAACTTTATGGTGGCAACCCCTTGCCGTTGAAGATGGGCAGGGCAAGCCTTCTCTTGGCAAGCCGATGACTACGGCGAAAATAGTGACGCAACACCCCGACTGGATGATCCTCGACAAGAACGGCAAGCGGGCACGCTTGATCAGTCCCGTTTGCACGGTGGCGGCCATGTGCCCGGCTCTACCGGAGGTGCAAGCCTATCACAAGGAGTTGGTAGAACGGTTTGTCCGGGATTGGGGATTTGACGGGAATAAGATGGATAGTGTTTTCAGCGTGCCCCCGTGCTATAACCCGAAGCACCAGCACAAGTCTCCTGAGGACTCCATAAATGCAATGGCTGACCTAATGAGGGTCATTTTCGAGACGACTCGTGCTCTCAAGCCCGACAGTGTGACCCAGATCTGCCCTTGCGGGACCACTCCAAGCCTGGCTTGGTTGCCATACATGGATCAAGCAGTCACCGCCGATCCCGTTGGATCGGTCCAGGTGAGACGCCGGGTGAAGATGTATAAAGCTTTGTTGGGACCTCAATCTGCGGTCTATGGGGACCATGTGGAACTAAGCGGTATGAAACGTGTCGGGAATGACTACCTTGAGTCAGGCAGAGACTTTGCTTCCACTATCGGGACGGGAGGCGTCATAGGCACCAAATTCACCTGGCCAGGCGATGCGCCTGACCCACGATTACGAAAAGTCAAGCTGACTCCAGAAAAGGAGGGGCTCTGGAAGAAATGGATTGACTTGTACAATGCCAAGATGCTCTCTCGCGGGGTCTTCCGTAACCTGTATGTTTATGGGTACGATGTGCCGGAAGGTTATGCCATTGAGAAAGATGGCAGGATGTATTATGCCTTTTTCTCCCCGGACGCCGAGAAACCCTGGCAAGGTCAAATCGAACTGCGTGGTCTTCACAATGGAACATACCAGGTTATGGACTATGAGAACGGAAAGGATCTGGGATCGCTGGATTCCCGGCAGCCCAAATTGACCGCTGAATTCAAAGGTCACCTTCTGCTCGAAGTAAGCAAACAATGAAGTCGGCAATTAAGATGTAATGGGTCAGTTAGGTCACGTGGCTTTGCTGGAAGGCCTGAAGGTTGGACAGTTTCGGCTCTACAGCAACAATGGGCACTCGCGATGGTACGTGACCTCCAAGATTTGACGCTGTAGGGCAGCTAAAAGGGAGTAACGGGGCTCCACTAGGAGCCCAATGTTTGTAGGAAGGCCGGCCCTCCTGCAGTTTTTGCAGCCTCAGTCGGGCGGAACACAAGGGCTATTATATTATTGCATCGAGCTCTCTGCATTCCGCCCGGCTGAGGCTGCAGAACCTTAGCTGGATTCCTTCTTCTACAAACAGGGGACTCCTGACGGAGTCCACACGAATGACCCATTATGGCTTCCTGTAAAAGGTGCCCCTAGGGAGAAAAAGGGCGTGGGTATCATTGTGAACATGTGTTCCCTACTCATCACCATCTGTGAAATTCCTGCCCCTTTGACCGAGGAACCATGGTGACCACCTCAACCGCTTCAGGAGCAATCGAACCCAAACTCAGACGCGTCCTTGGGCTCTGGGACTTAATTTTCTACGGGCTAATTGTCATTCAACTCACCGCCCCCATGCCACCCTTCGGCGTCATGAGCCAACGAGCTCAGGGTCATGCGGTGACGACAATTCTCATTGCCATGGTGGCCATGTTATTCACAGCCTCAAGTTATGGACGAATGGCCAGTGCTTATCCCAGTGCCGGCTCTGCCTTCACCTATGTAGGCCGGGAGATCCATCCTGCGCTGGGCTACGTGACGGGGTGGGGGATGGCCATGGATTATATGGTGAACCCAATCCTTTGCACCGTCTGGTGCAGTAAGGCTGCGGGAAACATGCTTCCAGAGATCCCCTTCCCGGTATGGGCAATCTTCTTTGCGTTACTCTTCACGGGCACGAATCTGTTCGGCATCCGCACTTCAGCCTGGATCAACAAAGCGATGGCTGTGGGTATGGCAATTGTAATCGGCATCTTCCTGGTCGCGGCCACACGCTACATTTGGCATACCCCGCACGATGGGGTGGCTTTTTTCACACGTCCCTTTTACGACACGAAGACTTTCTCGTTAAAGGCGGTGCTCGGTGGAACGTCGCTAGCCGTGCTCACCTACATCGGCTTTGACGGCATTTCCACGCTCTCCGAGGAAGCTGAGAATCCGCGGCGTAACATTTTGCTGGCAACTGTATTAGTCTGCCTGTTAACCGGTCTGATGGCTTCGATAGAGGTTTATGCCGCACAGTTGGTCTGGCCTATTTCCGAGCCCTATCCAGATGTGGATACGGCCTATGTCCATGTTGCGGGACGTGCAGGCGGGCCCTGGCTGTTCGGGCTGATCAACATGACCCTATTGGTGGCCACTTTCGGTTCGGGGATGGGTTCCCAATTGGGAGCCGCCCGGTTGCTCTACGGAATGGGGCGAAGCAATGCCATCCCCCGCTCTTTCTTTGGCGCCGTCGAGCCCAAGCGGCACATCCCCCGCAACAATGTGCTCTTTGTGGGAACACTGGCATTGCTCGGATCTCAAATCATCAACTTCGAGCAGTGTGTGGAATTGTTGAATTTTGGTGCTCTACTGGCCTTTATGGGAGTTAATGCCGCTGCCTTCACCCGCTTCTTTCTGCGCGACCCGAACAAGAGCTGGACCCGCTTCTTCCCGCCGGTCCTAGGCTTTTTCGTCTGTCTGCTGCTATGGCTGAACCTTGGCTGGACTGCTAAAATCTTCGGGGCAATTTGGGTGTCGCTCGGTATTGGTTACGGGGCGGTAAGAACCCGTGGTTTTCGATCGGAACTGGTCCAGTTCGATGTTCCGGAAGACTAAGGGGACTACCTGGAACATACCATATGAATAGAGAGGGTTGCGAAAATGGCGTGAAGGAAGCTGCTCGCTTTGAGCCCAGAAGTTACCTGGCCGATTGGGGGCAGAGCAAATGGCTGGCGGTCGCTGAGTTGGTAACTGTGGCACTCATCTTTGTCGCTGACTCTCGCCATTTGGTTCCGTTCAGCAAGACTCCGTTCTTGCTCTTATTCGCGTGGATTTCGCTCTGGGTGCGGAAAGTCGGTTGGCGCGGAGTCGGGCTGAGCCGCTACCGAACTTGGGCTATCACGCTGAGAACGGGTATTGCGGTGGGGCTGGCGCTTGAGGCCCTCGAGTTGTTCGTCACCCAGCCGTTCCTAGTGCGGGCACTGCACAAGCAGGCCGACTTGGAAGTTTTCCACGCGCTAAACGGGAACCTGAAGCTGACGCTTATTTCCCTGGCATTGGCATGGACTGTCGCAGCATTCGGGGAAGAGATGGTCTACCGCGGCTACCTGATGAACCGCGTGGCCGACCTGTTGAACCGGACTCGGGGTGCCTGGATTGTCAGCCTGATTGCCGTCCATGTGGGATTTGGGCTTGGGCACATGTACCAGGGAGTGACTGGCGTGATCGATGAAGGCCTGATGGGCCTGTTGCTAGGCATCATCTACCTGCGAACGGGGCGCAACCTGGCCGTACCTATCATTGCGCATGGAATCGCAGACACAATAGACTTGGTTCTGATCTTTATGGGAAAGTATCCTGGGATGTAGGCTTCCTTTTCACCAACGCGTCCCGGATCAACGTTCGCGTGGCGGTCAGCGTGGAAATCGTAACCGGTTTCGTTGAACCAGGACAGCGCTCGTTATCGACACTCGTTGTGCCCTGGGATGAGCTATTCTGGCGTCTCAAGCCATGATTATGATGCTCCCCCCTGCCCGCCTCTTTTAATCGCACCCGTCCCCAAATTGGTTCTTGCGATTCGTCCGGTATACCTTCATCATAGAGCCTCTTCCTTGAAATTGGCACTCTGGTACCAACTTCCCTATGCACAAGAAAAGTGAATCTCTTTTAGCCAAAATGCATTTGGCCCTCTATCCGGTCATTTGGTTTTGGCTTGCATGTCTGCCCCTGTGGGCGCAGCCGCAAAGGAACTTACTTTCCGGCAAGTTCCAGGAAAAGGAAATCGCTTATCTGTTGTTGCCGCGCGTGAGATGGCGCCTCATCCCGACCCTTGATGAACGGGAAAAGTGGAACACGGTGCCTGAGAATTTGCGGCAGGCCGCTATTCAAAATGCCGAGCGATGTCTCAACACCCGTTGGGAGCCGCTTCCTGCAACGTTGTTTCTTGAATTCGTGCGGACAGGTAATCGCTCGGATTATGAAAAAAGTCTTTTTGGTCGCCGTGAAAAGCTAGCGGCCCTTGTGGTGGGCGAGGCTCTAGAGAATAAGGGCCGATTTTTGGATGACATCGTCAATGGAATTTGGGCCATTTGCGAAGAAAGCTATTGGGGGGTACCTGGTCACTTGGGCATGCAGAAAAAGGGGGTTGGCCTGCCAGACATCACTGAGCCTACCGTTGACTTGTTTGCTGCCGAAACCAGCAGCCTGTTGTCCTGGACCCTGTATTTGCTGGAGGAAAAACTCAAAGCTATTTCCCCCCTGGTCACCGAACGCATCTATATCGAAGCAGACCGCCGGGTCCTCACCCCCAATCTGATGCGTGAAGATTTTTGGTGGATGGGGTTCGGGCCGCGCATAAGGGTGAATAACTGGAATCCCTGGATCAATTCCAATTGGCTGTCAACCGTCTTGATTTTGGAGAGGAACCCCGAACGCAGGCAAAAAGCTGTCTATAAGATCATGCGGAGTTTGGATAATTTCCTCAATATCTACCCTGAGGATGGCGGATGTGATGAAGGTCCTTCTTATTGGGACCGCGCCGGGGCCTCACTTTTCGATTGTCTGGAACTGTTGAAAAGCGCCACCAACGGGGCAATCGATTTGTATCAGGAACCGTTGATCCAAAAAATTGGTCAATATATTTACAAGGTCCATATCAAGGATGACTACTTCATCAATTTTGCCGATGCCAGTGCCAAAAATGAGCCAGAGGCGGGTTTGGTATATCGCTTCGGCAAACGGATCAATGATCCTGTGATGATGGGCTTTGGTGCTTTCCTCGGACAACAGCAGAAGCACGGAACCGAGGGAGTTCTCAAGAACGACTCGCTCTTAAGGATGTTGCCGGATCTTCTCATCGTCGATGAGCTCCGAGCTAATCCCCCTGTTGAGCCCCTCCTCAGTGACTTCTGGTTGCCGGATTTGCAGGTTATGGGAGCAAGATCCGCGCCGAACTCTTCAAAAGGATTCTACGTGGCTGCCTTGGGCGGCCACAACGATGAAAGCCACAACCATAATGATGTAGGAAATTTCATCGTCTATGCAGACGGGAAGCCGGTCCTGATCGATGTTGGAGTGGAAACTTACACCGCTAAGACATTCAGCCCTCAGCGCTATGAAATCTGGACCATGCAATCGGCCTTTCATAATTTACCCACAATCAACGGGGTCATGCAAAAAGAGGGCCGCGAATACCAGGCAACCGACGTGAACTTTGCCGCAACCGGGCGTGCTGTGACTTTTTCCCTCGATATTTCTCATGCCTATCCTGATGGGGCCAAGGTCGAGAAATGGCTCAGGACTCTGACTCTCTGGCGAGGCCAGCCCAAGGTCGAGCTGGAGGAGCAGTATTCTTTGAAGGAGTTCAAAGAACCAGCTAGACTCAACCTGATGACCCCATTAACAGTTGACATATCTGTTCCCGGGGAAGTGCACCTGATCAACAGTAACGCAAATCAGGAGCAAGGGTTTGTGCTTACTTATGAAAAAGAGAAGTTCAGCGCTTCAGCCGAGACAATCCCCATTAGCGATGCTCGGCTCAAGCCAGTGTGGGGCGACAAAATCGCACGGATTGTATTGCTTTCGAAAAGCAAACCTCTAAAAGACCGGTACAAAGTTTGTTTAGAGTACCGAAAGTAGTGGGACACAAGCTCTCTACCCCTTGCCTGATGTAATACTACTCTCAAAAGCAGGGAGCGTTGTATGGCAACGGGGTACATTCTAAACTGACGAGCAGTAAGGAACCGCAAAGCGGTTCCATTTTTCAGCCCGTCACTTCTGTTTGCACCCATAGCTAAGGAAAGAAGAGGACCTGCGCAGACGGTTCGAACCCTCATTTTTCAATCTTGTCGGCCCCGCCGGAGTGGATTTTGGCCAGTTCCTCCCGTGCGGCACGGTCAATCCAGGTGCGAGGAAATTCCTTGCGCAAGTTTTCGAAGGCAACGATAGCCTCATCGTTCTTTCCGGCCTTCAACAACGACTCAGCCTCCTGGAAACGCTCCCCACCGATCGTCATGGCCTTTTCGGCAATCCGCACAGCTTCTTCAACCGTCACCGAGGCAGGTATCTTTTTGAGCACCAGGGGATTCGGATCAGTCAGGAGACCGTAGGCGGAGGGGTTCCGTTCACGAAACAGCCGCGCCCGCATATCCGATTGTGAATCCCAGGCATCTCCGGCCTGGCGTCCGGCAAATGGGTTGATGTCCGCAATGGCAATGCCATCCGACCCTTTGCCTTCAGCCAGCACCTTGCCTTGCGGCGAGATGATCATGGCGCCACCGCCTCGCTTGGCGACAGCTACATAGAGATAATTGTCCGCCGCCCGTGTGCGGAAAGATGCGCGATCGAGGTCTCCACCCTCGGCGTCCGGATCTCCCGCCGTGGTCGCGCCACCCAAAGTTACCACGAAGATGATATCAGCCCCGGCCAAGGCCAGGCAGCGGGAGGACTCCGGCATCACCATGTCGTAACAAATCAGCATGCCCACACCGCCCAGGTCGGAGGTATCAAACACGGGGAACCGATCGCCTCGCTTGCGGTCAGACTCAGTGATGGCCGGGTGAACTTTATAATAGTGCCCAATTTCCTTGCCATCGCGACCCAGGAAGAAGGCCGTATTCCGATAGGATCCGTCAGGCTCAGCTGTATCGTTGCTGCAGACAAGATACATGTGGTGGGTCGCAGCTTCGCGGCCCAGGATAGTCAACATCCGGCCTACCGCCTGGGGAAGAACTTCTTTTAAGAGCGATTTGTTGCCCATTTCCCAGTGGAGTGTTCCCAGCGTATCCTCCGGCAAGGCCAACGCATCGCATCCGGACGCTCCTGCTTGATTCACTATTCGCCCTAATTCTCCGAGAGATTTGTCGACCTGGGCCAGGACCTCGACTGGCTTCAGCCGCCAGTCAATCAAACGGGACATCGGCTGAGCAGCACAAACACGCATCATTCCCTTGCCATCCGTTGACACCCCGGGACTACCCTCCGCGTTCAGCGTCAAGCAAGCCCCAATAAGTGTAATACCCATCAGCAAAGAATCGAATTTGCCGTTCGTCCTCATTCGCTGGATCCTCCCTGGTTCATTCCTGTGTCATTTCGAGAGTATGACAACACCGTCGTCAGGCACTGTCCCGGCAAAGACGGCAAAAACACCCGGGACAGTCCTGCGCACGAATCCTGCAGTTTCAGAACGATAATTTCCCCCAGCGGCATCGAGGTGGATTTCCAGTGGAGAACCCGGCACCGCCTTGATCCTTAACTCCAGCTTTCCCCCGGATCCTGTGGCCAAGATCTGGTCTGCTCCGTTGAAGTAGACAACTCGGGGTCCCTTCTGCTCTGGCTCGATAAGCAAGATCAGAGGCTCAGTTCCTGCCAGAGTCACTGGGATTTGAGCAAGGTCGGAGACGCTGTAAGATCTCGAGGAAAGAAAGCAGTTCTTTCTCAAATCGACGAGTCGGTAACGGACACTTTCTCTCAGGCCGAGCTTGCCGGGAGCGAGAATCTGGAGCTTGTCCGATCGCGGGCCACATCCCCCAGGAACGCCCATCACGGCCAGAATCCGACCGTTCCGGCTAAACCCGTTTACGATGGATCCGGGTCCGGCCATAGCGATCACGTCGCCAGCATCAAAACTTGAAAAGCGGTGCGCCCCATTCAGCCCAAAGAACCGCCAGTAGCCCCACATCTCCCGTGCCGTAGTCAGTTCGGGGGTTTGAGAATTGTTCCAATCCTCCAATGTCAGTCGTGTGCCGTCCAAGGGAGAGGGGACCATGAGCATAGTCAAGAGGTCGAGCATGGCCCGGGAATCCTGGCTGGCTCGCCATTCCCCCAGTGACTGCACCCCCTGTCCCCAACCATTCCAGGTAGCCGCCAGAGTCTCGGTCGTCATCTTAAGCGGGTCATCGTTTTCGCCGTTCAAGCGGATGTCAAACCAGGGAACCACGCCGGAGAATAAGAGCATATTGGCGTTCAGCAGCATCACTCCTTGGCCGGCAGTGTGGCGCGCTACTACTCGTCGGGCACGTTTCGCAAAATCGTGGTAACCCTCAGTGGCAAAACTGCCAAGGTAACCCCCGCAACCGTGACGGGAATTATTGCAGAACCGGATGTTAATCCAGTGGTCAACATAGAGTCCGTCAAAGTCGAACTCTGCCAGAAGTTGATCCCATTGTTTTTCGAGGAAGTCTCTCCAGCCCTCGGCGCTGTAGCACATGAGAGTGGTTTCATTTGCATACTCAATGCCTGCCGAGGCCATCCAATCAGCCGCGTGTTCCTGGTACCCGGGCGCGTTGAAATTAAAATCAGCAAAGGTGACGTAGGGGATCACTTTGATTCCGTAATTGTGCGCGGTTTTAATGAAGTGCCGGGTCTTTTCCGGCGCAAGTGGTCGCGCATAGTCTCCAGACCAGTAATTCGCTCCTCCGACGATCAGGTTGACACCAGCCTGGGCCCAAATTTTCACCTGCGGGTCACTTGGTGGTTCCCATGGCGCTTGTGTCCCGCGCCAACGCGTCATCACAATCTGATGTGGTCCGGGCCAGACTACCCTCACACTATTCAGATCGTCCCGGGGATGTTTTGCGGGGGTTGTCTGTACCCAAAACACTCGCTTCCGCAAATCGCCAGGATTAAACGGGTATGTGGCGTTGCGGATATCAAACTCCTCAATCTCGAGCGCGCGATCGCGCATGTAGAGCTGAGTGAAGATATTCGACTTGCCACGTGAATCCCAACCGTTCAAAACGCGCCCATCCTTGGTCGCAACAGATCCTGTGTCCACAGTCGTTCCGCTCTCAAGTTCAACACTGGAGTCGCGGTAACCGCTCCACCGGTCTCCGAAATCCTGCTTCGAGAATTCAATCCCGGTGACGCGATTTGCTAGGTGGAAAAATGCGTTCCAGTGAGACTCGAAAACCGGCTGGTCCGGCTCAACACCCCTTAGACTGATGGTCGGTTCCGGAAGTACTTCAGTGGGCGGGCCCTTCGGGTCGTTGACTTTTGTGAGGTACTCAGCGGAGTCTTTCGCAAGGAGAGTGTGATTGAAGCAATTCCAACGAAGCAGCACCGCTTTCGAGGTACTCAAGCTAACGGTGATCTTGGTGAAGGAATCGACGTCGAACACATAATCTACCTGCCACGAAAGCGGTGTATGGCCGTACCTGCCAGTCGCCCGGACTTCGACCATTTCCGGGCCTGAACTCACCAGTTCTGTCTTGATTTCCGACCCGCTTGCCGCATCGAAACGGAAGGCATCTGTGAGTTCGCCGGACCACAAGGACGGCCTTCTTTCGACAGCCTTTTCGTATCCGAAGCGAGGCCGGTCTTTATCACCTTCGCGCCGTGCGCCCGGATCGTCCTCCGGCATCACGCCAATATAGGGATTGGGAAACGAGGACCTGATCGCCAGAAATTCTGTATTCAGCACCTTTGCCGAGACGAGTTGGCCGATAGATCGGTCAACTACGTACTGAAAGGTCCCACCAGTCACGGTGATTGTTTTCGGAGTCTCAAGAGTCTTGAGCGGCTCGAAAATGCCGTATACCTTACCGTCATAAACAGCGGCTTCTCTCCCTCCAAAAGCAGAACCCGAAAGCATGACAATGAATGCGACAAACAATAGGTTTCTTATCATGGATTGCACCTCTTTGCAGGGCTCGTCTCACTCGGAGCGACTTCGTACAGCCTGGAGAAGAACTGGCCAGTGACTCATGACCGGTGGAATAAACCGAGTAGCTGGGTCTCACCTCTGTTTAGACTCGATCAAGCGATTGCTGCCAACAGATCCCCGAATCAGAACCGACAACAGGCCCTATAATGAATATTTTGTTCTGTGAAGGTTGTTTAAATGGCCGGGTCGATAATTTCCTGAAGGCAGCTCATCTAAAGCCCGGGAAATTCGGCACCGAATACCCGTTCGATGATTCGGATATTTACAAGATTATCGAACGGGCCAGCTTTTCGCTGCAGACCTTCCCTGATGCTCAATTAGAATCCCAAATCGATACCTTGATTGAAGACATTGGCAAAGCCCAGGAGGCGGATGGGTACTTGTATACTGCCCGGACAATTGATCCGGAGGGTCCGAGTTGAGGGGGTAAATCCTGGGTAAATCCCCACTTCCATGGTTTTTCATGGCATTCTGAATGCAACTATGATCGTCCTCGGCTCCTCCATCGCAGGATGTCATGGTCGACGTAAATTCGAGGCCAGCACATCCACTTTGTCGAATGGCAGTTCTTCGATCTTGGCCTTTGGAAAAGCATTCTTAATGCCGTCACGAAATTCTTTGATATTACCGACGAGAACCAGGTCAAGGTTGGACGGATCAAAATATCGTCCTGCCATCTCTTTGACCTGCGCGGCGCTGACGCTTAAGACTTTTTGCTGGTAAGTATCGTTGTAATCTGCAGGCAGATCGTACTGGACGACTCCGAGGATTCGCGAAGCCACCTGTTCCCCGGTTTCGGTTTGAATCGGAAATACTCCGGCGACGTAGTCGCGGGCGAAATCCAGTTCAGTGGGGCCTAATTCGCCGGATGACATTTTACCGATCAGGTCCACAACCAGTTTTGTCGCCTCGACAGTGGCCTCGGTTCGTGTGAAGGTTGATGCCGAAAATTCGCCTGCCTGCTTGTAGCTGTTAAAGCTGGAGTAGGCGCCGTAAGTTAAACCCTTTTTCTGGCGAACTTCAGTCGAAAGTCTGGAGTTGAATCCGCCACCAAAGATGCGGTTAGTCACGTACAGTGGTATGTAATCGGGACTATTCCGAGGGATGCCGAGGCGCCCGACGCGAATCTGGGTTTGGTTGGCGTCCGGCTTGTCCACCAGTACAATCCGCATCCCTTCAACTTTCGCAGGCGATGGGAATGTCGTAGTCTTGTTCTCGTGCTTGGGCCAAAAAGCCTTGCCCAGGCATTTTTCAGCAGCTGCGAAAGCCGTCTCCGGCGAAACATCTCCCGCGAAGGCGAGCAGAGCATGATCCGGGGTGAAGCGGCCTCCCCAGAATCGTACAAGATCTTCACGTCCAAGCTTTTGAAGGGAGGCGGGCGTGCCGCTCCCAGGCAAAGCATAAGGATGCTGCCCATAGACAATCCGCATCAGCAAGATACCCGCAACATAGCCCGGGTCGGAATACTGCACTTGGAGGTTTGAAAGGGCTTGCTGGCGGCGGCGCTCCAACTCCTCTTTCTTGAATGCAGGATGGAGCAGC
>DATKMG010000620.1:0-4378 GCA_035541995.1 Terriglobia bacterium | reverse complement strand
ACAAACGACCGTATCCTATGGATTTGGTCTTCGGGTATTGCCAACGGCTTTTGGCCATCACCAACCAGCCCGACCGAGCCAAATGCCTTCAAGACGCCCAGTCTATCCTTCAAGAGAATGTGGACGAACAGATAGCCTGGGAAAAGGGGCAGGGTTATCAGCTTCTTTCTGTCTTTCCACCGGCTCACTCTGGTGAAAACAGGAAGAAAATTCTCGATCCCTTTGCTATCCAACTGCGACTTGACCACACTTTCGTGACGGCTCCGGGTATACAGGGCAAACCAGGCTGAGCGTTCCAGGCTCAGTGGGTCCCGCAGGACATAGTCACATCCTGCAGAGGTTTCTGTGAAACAGCCACTCATCTTGCTCTCTCTTTACCGCCCTATGCCAAAATAACTGAATCCCAGCTCAACCAACTTTGCTGGATCAAATATGTTTCGAGAATCAAAAACTCGGGCCTGGCCCATAGCCCTCTTGACCTTTTCCAAATCAACGTTTCTGAACTCGTTCCATTCGGTAGCGATCAGGAGGGCATCGGCCCCTGCCACTGCAGCATAAGCATCCTCGCAATAGGTGACGCGCTCTCCATTTAACTCCCTTTTCGCGTTCGGCATGGAGAGGGGATCGTAGACCTGGACTTGTGCGTTGTATTCAAGCAGCTTTTTACATAATGCGATAGCTGGCGACTCCCTGATGTCATCCGTGTTGGGCTTGAATGAGAGCCCCCAAACGCCAATCCGTTTGTTGTCCAAACTAACCAGCTCTCGCAACATCTTGGCTATCAATTTGTCCTTCTGGGTTCTGTTGATTTCCAGCGTCGTCTCGGAGATTCTCATGGGAGTTCCGTGTTTCCTCCCCATCGAAATCAAAGCCAATAAGTCTTTGGGGAAACATGAGCCTCCGAATCCAGGACCGGCGTGCAGAAATTTAGAACCAATTCTCTTGTCCAAGCCCATTGCACGAGCTACTTGATGAACGTCGGCGCCCACCTGTTCACACAGGTTAGCAATTTCATTGATGAATGAGATCTTTGTTGCCAGAAATGCATTTGAAGCATACTTGATGAGTTCAGCTGTCTCCAGGTTGGTCACAACGAAGGGTGTTTCAATCAAGTAGAGCGGACGGTAGATGTCCTTCACGATCGCAGCAGCTCGATCGCTATCTGCCCCAATTACAACGCGATTGGGGCGCATGAAATCCTCTACAGCCGATCCCTCCCGAAGGAATTCGGGATTCGAAACTATGTCGAATCCGACCCTGGTTCCCAAGTTCTCTTCGATTAGTTTATGAAGCCAACGGCCTGTACCGACAGGAACCGTACTCTTGGTGACAAGCACCTTGTAGTCGTCCATGAAATTCGCTATGGAGAGGGCAACCGACTCTACCTGGGATAGATCAGGCTCCCCATCAGACCCCTCAGGCGTTCCAACAGCAATGAAGATCACCAGCGAGCACTGCACTGCGGACCTCAGATCCGTCGAGAAACTCAACCTGTTGTTCTTCATATTCCGCCGGATGATCTCTTCCAAACCGATTTCGTAGATGGGAACCGTCCCTTCGTTCAGAAGCCGGACTTTTTCCTGGTCGCAGTCGACACAGGTCACATTCAGTCCGAAATCTGCAAGACCTGCCCCAGAGACCAATCCAACATAGCCAGTCCCGACGACCGTTACGTGCATCAGTGTGCTCTCTTTCCCTACAGTCCAGTCTTAATCGTCTGAAAACTGATCCCGACCCTCATTCCCGCCTCAACATTGTGTCGATCCTCAGCTTCCTTTTCCCTATGTCCGGGTTCTTATTGCCGTAATAGTAGTGATACTTTGATTTGCATACTTCCTGACTGAAATTAAAAATAAAACCCAAGAGGTTCCTGCCACGGAGCAGCTCCAGTCCCTTCTTCAACATGTCGGCGTGGGTGCCCTTTCCTTTAACAACCACCAAAACCCCATCAGTCAAACTTGAGAGGACCACAGAATCGGCCACTGCGAGCAGGGGGGGAGAATCGAGGACCAGCCAGTCATATTGCTCTGTCGCCGAGGCCAGGAAACGACGCATCAATTCCGTGTTAAGCAATTCCGTGGGATTATGCGGAATGGCGCCTCCCGCGACCACCGAGAAATTCGGAATGTGGGTCTTGAGAATGCCCTCGTCTATTGAGACTGTCCCCTTCAAGAAATCTGCCAGTCCAATATGTCCGTCAAGACCGAGGATCTTGTGTACGCTCGGTTTCCTTAAGTCCGTGTCAATCAACAAAACCTTCTGATCGATCTCACCGGATAGAGTGAGAGCCAGGTTCAGACTGTTCAGTGTTTTCCCCTCTGACGCTGCTGTACTGGTCACCAGGATGGTCTTCAGTGGACCTTTCTGACGGATATCGAACAGCTTTGCCTTTAATCCCCGGTATTGTTCACAAGCGACTGAATTCAGCGGGAGGTTCAGCACCAATTGAGGAGAGATGAGCGATTTTATTTCACTTAATTCATTGTCCTGATGAGTAGCTACTCCTTCTACCCTCTCTACCCCGTCTTTACCTGTTGTACGTGCTCTGGAAAAGATATGGCCCTGGAAAGGAACCCCGGTGGGAGCCTGGGGGAGAATCTTCGGTGAATTTCTAGCCATCGGAGAGGT
Organism: Terriglobia bacterium; assembly: GCA_035541995.1. Lineage (GTDB taxonomy): Bacteria > Acidobacteriota > Terriglobia > Versatilivoradales > Versatilivoraceae > DATKMG01. Next base: position 1,750 of record DATKMG010000620.1, on the reverse strand, counting down.
CTTCCCCTCTTCCTCAGCCCGTCGAATGGCTTCATGAATTCGGCTCATCGGTTATTCTTTGGGCTTGCGCAATTCCCTCAATTTGTCGACAAACTGAACGAATAGGTCAAACGATTCTCTCTCGTACCCTGCGTTCACACCCCCCTTGCCTGACGGCGCAGCCTTGTCTGGATCTCCATTTCCAGACTCAACCCGGTCCCGGTAGGGAGAGATCCGACCATTCCTTTCAAGGCCACGCACCGTGCCATACAGTTCCAGATCATTACAGACCTCCTGGATAACCTGAGCGGAGATTGTACTGGAATCGCTGGCGTAGCCGTTGACCAGGGCATTGTCGCAGATTGCATTAATCAGCCGGGGAATACCCGCTGAGTATCTATAGACTTCTGCGATAGTTGGCTCCAAGAAGACTTGCTGGTTGGGCAAGCCTGCGATTTCCATCCTTGTGCGGATGTATTCTTTGCATTCAAGGGGAGTTAACGGCTCGAGCGAACACCTCAGGCCAATTCGTTGTTTAAGTTGCCTCAGGTCAGGAGAGTTAAGTTTCATCGTTAGCTCCGGCTGGCCTACCAGGACAATCTGCAGGAGCTTCTCTGTGGCGGTCTCCAGGTTCGTCAACAATCTCACCTCTTCAAGAACTTCGGCGCTGAGATTCTGAGCTTCGTCAACCACCAAAACAGTGACCTGGCCGGCACGATATCTTTCAAGGAGCAAGGAGTTGAGCTTTATGAGCGCTTGGCTCTTTGATCGATAATCGAATTTCAGATTCAAGTCGGTGAGCAGGTATTCGAAAAACTCGTTGCTGCTGAGGACCGGATTGAAGATAAACGCCGAAAGGACACCCGTTCGACCCAACGTATCCAGCAGTGCATTGACCAATGTTGTCTTGCCCGTCCCCACCTCGCCCGTTAGTACAATAAAGCCTTTGCGCTCACGAATCCCATAGACCAGATTGGCCAAGGCTTCACAGTGCTTTTCAGTGAAGTAAATGAAACGCGGGTCAGGGGTTAGATTGAATGGTTTTTCTTTGAGATGGAAGAAGGACTCGTACATAATTTACCCATAGGAAATGTAAGCAATACTGAATTTCAAGAATGTTCACCTTTGAACCTTCTACTGCTCATTACCTTTTTCTTACGAGAAATAATAGACTCTGCGGGAAGGATCGGAATCGAGGCCAGGATGGGAAGACTGGAAAGTCGTTTGAGTTCCCGCTCACTCTGAACGATATTGGCAAACATTTCCCATCCGAGCACCGCAGCCAGGCCGAGCCCCAGTCCTAGCAAGAAAGCAACGGCAGTCAAGAGCAACCGGTTCGGCTTGGCAGGCTTCTCTGGAAGATTGGCTGGATCCAGGATTCGAAACTGCTCTCCCGTTTTTCGCCGTTCCAGGTTGGCTGCAACTCCGGCTTCCTTCTTTTTCGCCAGCAAGCTCTGGTAGTTCCGCTTCGTAGTCTCGTAGTCTTTTGCCATCTCGTTCTGCATCTGCTCAATGCGTGGGACGGCATCAACTCTGGCCTGGTATTCGGCCATCTGCCTCCGGGCCAGTTCTTGCTCCTTTCTCCCTTTTTGAATCTGAAGTTTCAACTCGTCAATCTCATTTTTAATACGACCGACTTGCGGCTCGGAAGAATTCAGCGAAACCAATGGGCTCGTTGAACCTACTTGCGCTCGGTCCTTTGTCGAGCTGGTTACCCGCGCCTCTAAATCAGCCACTTCTGATTCCAGTTTCCGGATATCCGGATGATTGG
>DATKMG010000619.1:0-7998 GCA_035541995.1 Terriglobia bacterium | reverse complement strand
CCACGGCATAGTCTTTGTCGTCGGGCCGCAGGGCCCGCGTAGGGATCACCAGCACCTCGTGGGCCACGGAGGCCTCAGAGATGTGCAGCTTGCATCCAGTAACTACGATGCCGTCGCTGCGCCTCTCCTTGATCCGCACGTAAACATCCGGGTCCAGCTGCTCAGAAGGTCTCAGCAGTCTGTCACCCTTGACATCCGTCTGAGCGCAACAGCCCACCAGGTCCTCGGTCTGAAAGCGGACCAGCCACTTCTTGAAGTTTTCGTGGTATTGGGTGGTACCATTGTTGGATTTATCAGCTTCGTAGGAAACGTTGTAGATCGCATTAGTGACGTCCACCCCCATACAGCGCTGTATGCAGCCGCCCACTTTGTGGCAGAGCACACGGGTCATATCCTGTTTCTTGTGCAAATCGTCCGTATTTTGATGGATATGGGTGAAACGGCTGATCCGCTCACTCGTGAGGTGAGAAACCGCTGTTAACAACGCTTGGTTCTCCGGCTTAAGTGCCTCGTCATACGTGGTACCAATGGAATCGATGCACGTCATCTGTAATTCATCTGTGCGGTCGATGAGATTCCCGTTGAAATAGACGTTTCGTTTCATCTTCGCCAGATCTTGGATAAATTGCTCTTTTGTTCTCATTTCTTCTCCTGACAGAGTGAGTCATTGAGCCGGAGACCAGCTGTTTCAATCTATTGGGATGACTTCGCCTTGGCTCGGTCCATGGCCCTCAACTCCTTGCGTAGGATCTTGCCGACCGGACTCTTGGGAAGTTCCTTGGCGAATTCTATGTACTTGGGTACCTTGTACTTCACAAGGTGTTCTTTGCAGAAATCGATGATCTCCTCTGGCGTGGCGGATTCACCTTGCTTGAGTACCACATATGCCTTGATGCGCTCACCGGAATACTCGTCAGCGACGCCGATCGCGCATGCTTCGAGGATTTTCGGATGCGAAAATAGGACTTCGTCCACGTCCCTCGGATAGATGTTAAAGCCTCCTGAGATGATCATGTCCTTCTTGCGGTCCACAATTGTGAAGTAGCCTTCCTCATCGAAAACAGCGATGTCGCCGGTAAGCAGCCAGCCATCTTTCAACGCGGCCGCGGTCTCGTCAGGACGATTGATATATCCTTTCATAATCTGCGGGCCCTTGAGACAGAGCTCGCCCGGCTCGCCCGGCGTAGTAATCTCCTTGCTATAATCGTCCACGTTAACGAGCTTTGCTTCTGTATTGGGAAAAGGTAATCCTATTGTCCCAAACTTGGTTTTGCCAAACGGATTGCTATGAGTAATGGGTGAGCTTTCGGTCAGCCCGTAGCCTTCGAGGATCGGAAGACCCGTAAGCTTTTCGAACTTCTTTATGGTCTCCATAGGGAGCGCTCCTCCCCCTGAGAAGCACCCTTTAAGTGAACTCAGATTATACTTCTTCAATTCCGGATAGTTGATAATCCCGTTGTAGAGTGTGGGGACGGCAGGTATGAATGTCGCCTTGGACTTTTGGATTGCCTCCAGAATTGCTTGAGGCTCCGGTTTGGGAATCAGGACGTTGGCGTACCCATAATACGTCGCCACATTCATTGCCGACGTCATGCCGAAGGAATGAAAAAACGGCAAGCAGCCGACGACGATCTCTTCCCCTGCCTTGAACTCGGGATACCAGGAGTCGGCTTGCTGAACATTGCAGGAAAGATTTTCATGGGTCAGCTCAACTCCTTTGGATACACCGGTTGTTCCACCCGTATAAAGCAAGGCTGCCGTGCCATCCCATTTCAGGGCCGGCGGATTCTTGATCGGCTCATATCGCTTGACCAGGTCCATAAACTCAAAAACATCCGGGGCAGCCGGTGTTTTGAGGTGCATGCCCTTCTTAGCGAAAGGGAACAATTGCTTGAGAGGGAAAGGCAGAAAGTCACGTATATGACAGGAGATTATTGACCGGATCCCCGTCTTTTGCCGCAACTTGATCATTCTCGGGACCAAGAGGTCAAGACAGACCAGATACTGGGAGCCGGAGTCATTGAATTGATGTTCCAGTTCACGGTCCGTGTACAAAGGATTGTTGGTGACCATCACTGCGCCCGCTCTCATGATTCCATACGCGGCTACCACCATTTGAACGAGATTCGGCAGGAGCAGAGCCACCTTGTCGCCCGGCTTGACGCCAAGATCGATCAATGCCGAAGCAAACCTGGAAACCATCTCATCGAGCTTGCGGAACGTTATGGCTGTGCCCTGGAAAAGCAGGGCAGGTTTGTTAGGATACTTCTCGGCTGATCTCGCCAGAGCCTCAGGCAGGGTAAGCTTTTCAAAGGCAAGCTCCGCGGGAACACCGTCCGCGTACGACTTCAGCCAGATCTTTTCCATGGCACTCACCTCCTAGTGTCATATAAGGTAGGTTACCGATAAGCCTGCCGGATCAAGATGAGCAAACTGCTTCGGCAGGCTCACCAAACCTTAGACAGCTCGCTCTATGATGGTCGCCACGCCCTGGCCGCCGCCCACACAGGCATTGGCGCAACCGTAGCGCCCGCCCTTCTTCTCCAATATGCGGGCGAGGGTCCCTACCAGTCGAATACCCGTTGCCCCCAGGGCGTGACCGATGGCCACTCCTCCTCCCATCACATTGACTTTGTCCGGATCGAGTCCCAGCTCCTTGATGCAGTTCAGGGCCACGATGGCGAACGCTTCGTTGATCTCCCAGTAATCGATATCCTTGGCCTGCAATCCGGCCTTTTCCAGCGCTTTTTTGCTGGCCGGGACCGGTCCTTCTCCCATGATCGTAGGATCTACACCGGCGAAACCGATGGACCTCACGGTGGCCAGAGGCTTGATACCCTTTGCCTCTGCCTTTTCCCTGGACATCAAGATCATGGTGGAGGCTGCCGCATTTAACGGCGAAGAATTCCCCGCAGTGATCAGGTGGTTTTTATTGTAAGCAGGCGCGAGTTGCGCCAGACTTTCGAAAGTCGTATCCCCTCGCACTGCCTGATCCGTCTTGACAGTGATGACCGATCCATCCGCCTGCTGCGCCTCAACGGGCAATATCTCTCCATCAAAGAAGCCTTCTTCCTGGGCCTTGGCCGCGAGTTGATGAGATCGCACAGACCATTTATCCATCTCTTCGCGGGTCAGGCCGGACTGAACGAGCAGCTTTTGAGCGGTAAGCCCCATGTTGACGGTGGTCATCATGTCCCAGTGGAGATACTGCGGGGCCGAAAACAGTGCTAAATTACCGGCAATTAATCCAGCCTCCACTGTCGGTCCCGCCATGGGGACCCTCGTCATATGCTCCATTCCTCCGACCATGACGACGTCCGCGTTGTCGGTGGCAACCTCCATGAAACCTAGGTGTATGGCGGCCATGGAGGAACCGCACTGCTGGTCCACAAATTTGGCCGAGACGGTTTTGGGAAAGTTGGCCAAGAAGACCGGGAAACGGCCCCCGTACGCCCATTGTTCGCCGACTGCTGTAGCGCATCCTACGATGAAATCGTCGATTTCTTCGGGCTGGATTCCTGTCCTTTTCGCTACCTCGGGCATTAATTTTGCCAACAACTCATCCGCCCTAATTCTGCAGAACACGTCTCTGGCCGGATCTTTAGGTCGAGAACGGGATTGAGCAGTTCTGAGGTATCCTGCAATGACCACTTCTTTCATCTGGGTGTCTCCTTCCATAGGTAGTTGGAATTTTGCGTTTGTGAATCGCCAATTTCCGTTTATTTTGTCGGGCTTCTTACGATGCCCATTACCTGCCGACTACTGTCATCGGTCATTCGAAGCGTCCGTCAGTCGTCAAAGACTGCGCCGTTCATGTTCACGGTCAGACCGTCGCTCTCCATAAGTCTTGCGGCCAATCCGTTGATCTTGGGCACTTCGTAATGAAAGAAGTACTGCATAGTACGCAGCTTGCCCTCGTAGAACCTGCCATCCGAATCAGAGCAATCGGTCTCCAAGGCTCTCTGAGCGGCGATACCTTGGATCAGCCATTGCCAGGCAATGGCTATGATCCCGAACATCTCCAGGTAGAGCGTTGCATCCGCCAGAAACTCCTCAATGTCGCCTTGCAGGGCAAATTGCACCCGATGCATGGTAACGGTCTGAAGTTTTTCCAAGGTTTCTTTCAATCGATCCGCGTACGGTCTGAGTCCCTCATATCGCTGGGCTCTTTCTATGGCGGCCTGCACCTCTTCAAAATAAAGCCGCAAGGCTTTGCCGTTCTTCATGACCACCTTTCGCCCGAGCAGGTCCAAAGCCTGTATGCCTGTAGTCCCCTCGTGAATGGCATGTATCCTGATGTCGCGATAGTACTGCTCCATGGGGAATTCCTGGCAGTACCCGTAGCCGCCCAATATCTGGAGTCCCTGACTTACCGCAATTATTCCATTCTCGGACGGATAACTCTTTGCCACCGGCGTCAGCAGATCGAGCAGGAGCCCATAGCGCTCCTTTTGCTCCGCATCATCCGCTCTGGCCAGGTCGGTGTACATGGAACATTGCAGAATTACCGAAAGAGAGCCTTCCACCACTGCTCTTTGAAACAGGAGCATTCTCCTCACATCCGCGTGTTCGATGATGGGGATCTGGGGAAGCGTGGGGTCTTTGCTGGTCAGCCTGCGACCCTGGGGCCTCTCCTTGGCGTACTCCAGCGAGGTGTAATAGGCTGCCGAAGCTATACCGGTGGCTTGCATACCCACGCCAATGCGTGCCTCGTTCATCATCTGGAACATGTATGAGAGTCCCTTGTGGGGCTCACCGACCAGATACCCGCGGCAATCCTCGTTTTCCCCCATGCTCAGCTGGGTGATGGGGCACCCCCGATAGCCCATCTTGTGATAGACCGTGGCCACAGTCAGGTCGTTGGGCTCCAGGGTCCCGTCATCCTTAAGCCTTTTCTTGGGGACCAGGAAAAGGGAAATTCCTTTCACTCCGGGCGGAGCGCCTGTTATTTTAGCCAGCATCATGTGAATCACGTTGTCCACAGCGTCATGATCGCCGGCCGAGATGAATATCTTCTGCCCTCGGATTTTGTAATATCCCTCATTCGTGGGATCTGCCCGCGTGGTAATGTCTGAAAGAGAGCTGCCTGCCTGCGGTTCGGTGAGGGCCATTGTCCCCTGCCACTCCCCTCCCAGCAGCCGGGGAACATAAGTTTCCATGAGCTCGTCCGTACCGTAGGAAAGAATCAGGTGCGCAGCGCCGGTGGTTAAGCCCGGAAAGCCGGTCGCGGGAAAATTGGCGGCCGCAAACACATAGTTGCAAACCATATGCACGGTAACAGGGAGTTGCTGACCCCCGACCTCATATGGCATGGCTGAAGAGATCCATCCGCCTTCTCCCCATTCCTTCATCATGGTCTTAACTATAGGATGGACCTTTACTTGACCGTCTTCCAGCACCGGCGCCTCTTCATCCATTTCCCGTAAGTACGGATAGATCAAGTTGCGAGCCAGCTTCAGGGCAGTGTCCAAAACAAGATCGTAGGTCTCACGGCTGTGGTCCGCAAAATAAGGCAACACCGAGAGTCGTTCCACTCCGTGGACTTCATAAAGCATGAAATCCAGGTTTCGCTTGCTCACGAATTTTTCCGCCATAAGGCCTCCTAAGCCGGATAAAAGGACTTTCCGGATTCGGCCATCTCTTTAAGAAGCGTCGCCGGCTTGAACCGGACGCCGTACCGGCTTTCGAGATCGACCAATTTATTGTAAACGTTGCCGATTCCCCATTTGTCCGCGTACCGTAATATTCCTCCGCGATAGGGTGGGAATCCCGTACCGTAAATCATGGCCAAGTCCATGTCCTGCGGTCGATCGCAGACTCCCTGTTCCATCATCAGCGCCGCTTCGTTTATTCCCTGAGCAAGCATGACATCGACTATCTCCTGGTCATCGACCTTTTTAGGGGAAATCCCCTTCTCGCCCAGATAACCCTGAATAACATCCACAACCTTCTGGTTGGGTACAGGCTTGGGGCCGCTATAGTCGAAGTTGCCCGCACCTGTTTTTCTGCCATAGCAGCCTGTTTGGTAGATTCGCTCCGTGAGTTCGTGGACCTTGTATCGCTCTCCCAGCTTCTGCTCAAAGGTCCTGTTCACCCGATAGTTGATGTCGATCCCAGTGAGATCGGCGAGCTCCGCGGGTCCCATGGGCATGCCGAAGTCCTTCATGACCCTTTCTATTTGAGTGCCCTCCACTCCATCGGCAATAAGATACACAGTCCCGCCAAAGAGTCCGCCGAGCTGTCGTGATATGTAAAAACCGGGAGCGTCGTTAACGACAATCGGGATCTTCTTGATCGCTCGTGCAAATGCCACTGACGTGGCAAGGGTTTGATCGGAAGTCTTTTGCGCACAAATAACTTCAAGAAGCTGCATACGGTGAGCCGGATTGAAGAAGTGCAGGCCGATCATTCGACCCGGGTTCTCAAGTACCGATGCCATTTCGGTGATGGGCAGCGCGGATGTATTCGTGGCGAATATGGTTTCAGGCTTGCAGACAGCTTCAAGTTTCTTCCATATATCCTGCTTGACCTTCAAGTCCTCGAGCACAGCCTCAATGATCAGGTCCGCATCCTTCGCGTCCTCAAGAGATGTCGTGGCTTTCAGTTGTGTGTTCAGCATCGAGTCCAGGTCGGCCTGTTTCATCTTCTTGTTCTTGATTGAGTATTCGAAAGTCTTCGTGACGGACGCGATGCCCTTGTCCAGGGCCTCTTGGTTGATATCCCAGAGGACCGTATCAAAGCCCCCCTTGAGCAACAGGTTGACAATGCCCGATCCCATGACACCGCCGCCCAGCATCGCTACCCTTTTGATGTTCGCGGGTTGAATCCCCTCGATGCGGGGGAGCCGTCCGGCGGCCCTGGTATTGAGAAAAATCCCTATCAGGTTCTTGGCGACGTCTGAGACTGCGCAATCGCAAAACAGATCTATTTCTCGATCAACATCAGCTTCAATATCGAAAGACAGGCCCTTTTCCATAGCTTCTATGGCCTTGAACGGCGCGATGTAACCTTTGGCCTTGGACATGGCCATGAACTTCGCTCCGTTGGACATCGCCTTCAGTTCGGCCGTACTGGGCAAACGATTAAACTTGTTGCGAGTGCGTCTGTTTTCCAGAGACATCTTGCCTGAGATGAATTTGTTTGCTGCGTTCACGGCAGTCTGAACCAGGTTCTCCGGGTCCGCCACCTCGTCAATGAGCCGTCTGGACAAGGCCTTTTCCGCATCTATAGGATTTCCAACAGTGATCATCTCCAGGGCGTTAATCAGGCCGATGAGGCGGGGAAGGCGTTGAGTGCCGCCGGATCCGGGGATGAGCCCGACCTTGACCTCAGGCTGGCCGACTTGGACTCCTTTGGAAGCCACCCGGTAATGACAGGACATCGCGGTTTCCAGCCCGCCTCCCAGAGCGTTCCCGTTGATTGCCGCTATCACGGGCTTGGGTCCGGTCTCGATTTGGTCCAAGAACTTGGCCATGGCCTTCACTTTGGGCAGGAGGCTATCCCTATCCTTCGCCGTATAGACGTGGGTAAGGTCTGCGCCCGCTATGAAATTGTTACCCGTGCCTGTCAGCACAATGGCTTTGATCTCCGAGTCCTGAAGGCCGTCGGAAACGGCTTCGAACAACTCCATCACAAAGGGCGGTGAAAGTTGGTTCACCGGCGGATTATTCATGATAAAGACCGCCACACCGTCCCGAATCTCTGTGGTCAGATACTTGAAATCGGTTCTCACTTTGATTCACTCCCTTCCAATTTGGTGAGGCCCGGGGTCCCTACCGGACCGATTTGTTTTGGAAAAGCCTTGATCAGTATTTGTCCAGCCTTATCCAATCAGAGGCGGGTTCGTAGATGCCTTTCTCCGGGTTGGCGGACCACACTTTCGCCACCGGAAACCTGTTATTCCAGATGCTCCAGGGTGCGGAAAGCCCGCCTGAATCGAAATCCTTGATTGTCTGCAGAGCCTTGGCCACACCTTCGCGGTTAAGCTCCTTGGCTCTG
>DATKMG010000618.1:0-5749 GCA_035541995.1 Terriglobia bacterium | reverse complement strand
CAAAGTGGGTGTAACGTTAATCCCGGTCAATGGAGGGCGAGAACGCCAGCTGGCAGAATTTCAGAGTGTGGCGGAGATTTGCTGGCACCCCAGCGGGAAGTGGCTGGCCGTTGCCTGTAAGAATTCCCCGAGTGAGCCTTTTGCAGTAGTCTTGCATTCCCCGGAAACAGGTGAGACGCGAAGTTTGACTTCCCCTCCCAAAGGAATTTTCGGAGACAGGTGTCCAACTTTCTCCCCCGACGGGCGACGGCTGGCTTTCTCGCGGTCCTTTTCGAGTACCGGGACGGAGGTGTCAGAAATCTACGTGCTTCATGTCTCTGGCGAGCTTGAACCAGAAGGGGGACCTAAACAACTTACTTTTGGCGATCGAACAGCCGTTTCCCCTGCTTGGACGCCTGATGGAAAGGAACTCGTTTTCGTATTTGGCAGTAAGGACCTCCGCTGTGGACTCTGGAGGTTGTCGGTCTTCGGTTCGGATAAGCCGAGACCGCTGCCCTTCTCTGGCGAGGGCGGCGCGGCTTTCAATCCTTCTGTCTCCCTCGAAAACCACCGTCTCCTCTACAATGTCATGTCTTGGGATATCAATATCTGGCGTTACCAGACTCCTGGGAGCAAAGAGAAACCAGCACCGCCATCAAGATTCATCCCCTCGTCTCAAACGCAAGAAATACCCCAGTATTCTCCTGACAGCCAGGAGGTAGTCTATGTTTCGTACGCATCAGGTAGCGGCGAAATCTGGATTTCGAGTAGTGATGGGTCAAATCCTCTGCAGTTAACCCATTTTGGCGGCCCCACGCCGGATTGTCCTCGCTGGTCTCGGGACGGGAAACAGATTGTCTTCTCCATGGCGTCACGGGATATGACTCAAATCTTCTCAATTCCTGCTCAAGGTGGACAAACGAAGCAACTGACCAACACTCCATTCAATAAGAGAACACCAAGCTATTCGCGGGACGGGAAATGGGTTTACTTTAGCTGGAACCGCGGTGGCGATGCCCAGATTTGGAAGATGCCGGTGGAAGGGGGAGAGCCGGTGCAGGTGACCAGCAAGGGTGGCTTCCAGCCCTTGGAATCGATGGATGGCAGGATCTTGTTCTACTTGAGGGGCAATGATGTGCTCAGTTCACTTTGGATGGTTGCCGTGGGAGGGGGTGAGGAGATAAAGGTCCTGGACGACGTTCTGTACACAAATTTCGATGTGAAGGAGCACGGCATCTACTACACTTCAGGGACAATGACCAAGGCAAGATTCCTCTATTACGACCTGGCCAGCAGGAAAACAAGACTCCTCGCCCCAATCCAAGGTGAGATTGCGTGGGGATTCACAGTATCAGCCGACGAGGGTTGGATCTTACTTACTCTTTGCGATCCACGACGCAGCAATCTGATGCTGGTGGAGAATTTCCATTGAGTCCCTCGCCGTCTTGTGCGGCATGATCGCAGCCCCGTTCATTCTTCTGGACAGGTTTCGCATGGATTGAGGATGGATGATATTGACATTACTCGTGACTATATCGAGCATGCGTGCAAGAGCGCACGCACAGGTCTGAACTGACCTTAAGCAACGAGAGGCATGGTAAGTCTGGGGACGGCTGATCCACCCCGCCGTTAGGCAGCGGCAACGTTCCTTGTTCCGACAGACGATGGGCACCCAATATGATAGTTGAGATCGTTCCTATCCCACTTCGAATCGAGACGTGCTACGTGTTGAGAGAGGCCGGGGTCATCGCCATCGATGCTGGTCCTCGAGGCAAAGCAGAGCAATTTGTGCGCTTGTTAGCGCTCGCCGGGATCCGACCCGCCGATGTGCAGCTAATCATCCTGACACACGGACATTGGGATGTATGAAAAAACTGAAAATCAGTAAAGCCTTTACGTTGATTGAATCTGGTCCAGTTGTTCTTGTTACAACACATGACGGAAAAAAGAACAATATAATGACGATCTCGTGGACAATGGTTATGGACTTTACGCCTCGATTTGCCATAACTACAGGACCTTGGAACTATTCCTTTGCAGCTCTTCGTAAAACGAAGGAGTGTGTTATTGCAATTCCTACGGTGGACATGCTTGATAAAGTTATTGGAATTGGAACATGCTCGGGCGCCCATACAGACAAGTTTCACAAATTCATGTTGACGCCCGAGAAAGGAAAATACGTCAGAGCCCCATTAATAGCAGAATGCCTGGCTAATATTGAGTGTAAGGTCGTGGACATCGTTAAAAAGCACAATATCGTCGTTCTCGAGGGCCTCGCTGCATACTTTGATAACTCGCGAAAAGTGAAACGAACTTTTCACGCAGTTGGCGACGGTACTTTTATAGCTGATGGACGTAAGATTAGCCGAAGGAAAATGATGTGGTCGAAAATTCCAGCTGGTATCTAGTTTTATCACACATTTAAGGGGCTTCTTTTCCTGGACCCTTGGCCTAGGATGCGCGATTTCTGCACTGCCGGTGGTTCGGAGTCACTCGATACAAGCGTACCCCTCCAGTGAACCCATCTTCCATGGATGAATAGAGAAACTCTGCCGCCAACCCACTCAACGGTCTTTCGAGTAACCGAACACACGTCCTATCGTGCAGTGCCCAAACGAGAAGGCTGTCGCATCCCAATCGCAGTTCATCAGGCGGACAGACGTCTGGCGTGCACCTTGAGCGCCGGCGAAGTAAACGTTCGGCAAAACGCCCGGTCCGCGACCGCAATTTCTACTGCTTACTGAGATCCGTATTTATCACATTCCAGATAGAGCCCGGCTTGGGATCGTAGGGGACAGCATCTCGTCCCCACTCCCAAAAGAACACACCTCCGACCCAGTTTGGAATGTCTGGATGAATGCTATAACCGTAATTGAGCAACTCCGTGAGGTCAGCTTTATTGGGTCTGCCATGGCTATAGCCCCATTCACCCATTCCGAGTTTCGCTTTGGGAAATATCTTGTGAATTTGGGTAAATAGAGCATTGAAATCGGGTCGGAAATTCGGACACTTGTCCCGGTAATTGCTAAGCAGGACATAGTCCAAGCCTGCTTTCATATCATCAGGGACGTTTCGGGTAGCCCATGTAATCGGATCGTATTCTGGCCCCATAGCCTTGGTGCAAGCCGGGTTGGGCTCGTAATAAAGTGTGAGGGCAGCTTTTTTCCCGGCCTTTTTCACAATATGGTAGGCGTTAATCATCTTCGTGACGACGTCTTGGTCGGTTGTATTTGGAACTTTCCATGGGCAACGTTGCCCTTTTATTGCGATTGGATCGGAGTTAGAGAGCCAGTTGCCATTGATCTCATTTCCAACTTCCCATATATCGACGTAATCTCCAAGGGTGGAAACGTAGTCGTTCCAGCGCGTGGCGTGGTCGGCCACGTCGAAGCAGAACTCATAAGCTGAATCGAGGACCTCAGCCATTATATAGCCTTTCTTCGATATGGCTTCCGTCGCTGATCGATATGTGCTGGCTTTCGCACCTTTATTCGTATCTGATCCCTCTAGCCTATACACTATCCGAACCGTGGGAGTTGAAGTCAGATTGCCCAGAGATTTGAGTACTTCATTCAAATATGTGGTCGTTCTGATGTCCCTCTCCCTATCATCGGCCACTGTGACGCCATGAAGCGGTTCTGGAATCGTCGCCGATGATCGGTCGACGCTGTGTTTATCTTGTTCCTCCGGTGGAGTAGCGCATATTCCCAAAGACGAAAAGGCGAGCAGCCACAGCACGGGACGAAAATGGTGTGTCATAGATGCCTCCTCAGTGAAGTGTCTTCCAAGTGACCTGAGCCCCGCAAGCGGATCCACTCTGAAGTAATTGCTCTCAGGATACGATCCGGTCGATCGCTTGGCTTGTCTGGATCAAGGCCCGGCTCGCATGGAAGGCGGTCTTCCATTCCCCGCCCTTTTCCGTGGTCAGCGGCTTTCCGGAATCCCAGTAGACGTCCTGGTACCAGTCTCCGCATTCGTGGTCTATCTGATAAGCCCATATCCAGCCGAACAGCTTCACCAGGGCGTCGAGGTATCCCGGCTCCCTCGTCCATTCGTAGGCGTAGGCCAGGGCATTGAGCAGCTCTGCCTGCGCCCACCACGATTTCCAGAGTCGTCTAGCAGGCAGGTCCCCGGCGCACAGCACGTAGCCTCTCAGGGGGCCGAAGGCAGCCACGCCGCCTCTTTGCTGGTCGAATCCGAAGCGCAGGGAATGATCGATGAGCCCCAGGATGGCTCTTCGATAGGACTCTCTGGGATGGTGCAGCACGTCCACAGCCGCCAGGAGCAGCCAGGCCAGCTCGGCATTCAAGCCATACGACGTTGTCCACCTGCCGTCTACGTCGGGAACCGGATTCCAATCGAAGTCAAAGGCCGTTATCCCGCACTGCTCCGGGTGGAGGCCCTTGTCCACGATGAGGCGGAGCACCGATTCGAGGGCTGCCCTGTGTTTCTGGTCCGAGGAGGCCCTGCACAGGTATACCAGGCCTTCCAGGATGTTTGTGTGCATGTCAATCGTCTTGATATCGTTCCTGTCGCCCAGGCTCATCTGCTCGCTGTTCAGCACGGGCCATTTCCCGTCATCGAATTCCTCCCTGTAGCCCCGTTCACCGTCCTTTGCCTTTTCCGCCAGGACATTGAATACCCTGTTGCCCCATTCCAGGGCTTCCTTTCTCTGCGAGGCAAGGTAATACTCACTCAGGCCGATCAACACATAGCCATGGACGTCCGTGTTCTTCCTTGTGCTCGAAGGCCTGCCCTCGCGGTTCACGGAGTAATAGAACCCGCCCTCTTCGTTGTCCCACATCGTTCCGGTGATATAGTCGAAGCCCCGGTGGGCCAGTTCCAGGTATCCCCGGTCGGCAATTCCAAATCGATGGGCTGCTGACAGGCTGTACAGCATCCGGACCTGCTTGATGAGCAACTTTTCGGAAGGATCGATGACGTTTCCCACCCTGTCGAGGCGCCCGAAAAACCCCCCCTGTTCGTGATCCCAGGCCCTGGCCCAGAACGGCAATACGCTGTCCTTCAGGTTGGCAACCGCTCTCTCCCGTATTTCTAACAGTGTGTTCCTAACGCTGTTATTGATCGGCATGACTTCTCCTTTGGTCGATATCATACAAGAGATCCACTATTGTCGTTCGTCAAAACTCCGGCCGCTTAGAAATTGCCTCGAAGAACCTGGGTAAAGAAAACTACTTCTACCTGCAGATGGTGAAAGGACTGGGGAGAGCCTGCGACCGTTTCCAGGTACGCGGCAGCGCCTTTTGGAGTTTCTCACCCCGCCAGATGTACCCCGCCTCGTCCCTGTCCATCTTGGGCAGCCGGGAATTCATGCGCAAATACTAAGGACAGGCACTAGCATCCGGATAAGATTCTGGGAAGGGCAGGTCGCTATCCCGCTAGAAGAATAATTCAGGAGATACGTGGAAGCGTTCGCTCAGGCGTTTGATGTGCTCTTTATTCAACTCCCGCTTTCCACTTAGGATTTCCGACACAATGCTTGGTGTCCCAAACACGTCCACAAGGTCTTTTTGCCTGAGACTGTGTTGGTCCATATATGTGTAGGGTCAGCCCTTAAAAAGTAAATTAACGAGTCGCGATTCAATCTCCGTTGCCTGCCGTCTCAACTTCGCCTCCCGAGAGAGCGCTTGCTGTAATCGCCGCAACTGAATGCTGACGGCCGACCCTGTTGTCAACCCCATCACCCCGGCCGCCTCGCGCTCGGTCATCCCCGCCTGCTCCACCAGCGCCTTGGCCAGCAGCGCCCGCT
>DATKMG010000617.1:0-5911 GCA_035541995.1 Terriglobia bacterium | reverse complement strand
TCTGATAGCCAGGCTGCCAAATGTGCCGATCAGTTTAAATTTTCCCGGTCGATTCAAGTTGAATTGCACCCGACCGAATCGATGCGTGTCAGTGGAGATTCAGCAACCGTTCCCTGCCGCTTTTTGCTACGGATCGTGACGGTCGATGGGAAAAAGGCAAATGTGGAAACCAATACCACCTTCACCTTACGCAAGACGGGTGGAGCTTGGGTTATAGAATCCATGCATTAATCTTAAGATTCCGGCGAAAGCTGAAGGTAATGTGAGGTCAGGCTTCGCACCATCCCACGGCTATACAGGCGATAAGGAGAAACCATGTTCAAAAAGTGCACCTTCAATGCACTCTGGGCCGCCCTATTGATTAGCAGGGTATTGCTGGCGCAGAGTTCGAATACATCCCTGTCCACGCTCATCCCCACCCTCTGGGGCCCTGAAGGTCTTAGAGTCGATAGCGAAGCCACGCTTCCCAACGGCCAGACCCACTCGGCCCATTTCAATAGTTCCTTTCAAACGGACATTTCCCAGTTCAACGCGGCGCTGGCAACCCAACTACTGTCGCTCCCACTCCCATCTCCAGCTTCGGGCTTTACCTACAGTTTTGATCCGGCGCTGGGGGTCCTTGTCCGCTCCAGTGAGAGTTTCGGGCCGATCCTGGCTGAACGTGCCGACACAATCGGAAAGAAGAAATTCTCGTTGGGTTTCAGCTTTCAGCATTTCAACTATGATAGCATCGATGGCATTCCCCTTAATAACGTGCCGGCGGTCTTCACCCACGATGATGCCATCGAGTTGAATGGACGACAGGACCTTGTCACCACCAACAACAGTATTGAAATCAAGGTCGATCAATTTACCATTTTTTCGAGCATTGGACTGACCAACCGCCTTGACCTCTCAGTAGCAGTCCCGATTCTCAGGACGGAAATGAACGTGACTTCATATGACTACATCCAGAGAATTGGAACCACTGACCCCAAAACGCATTTCTTCGCTAATGGTCAGCCTGGCTCTCCCGGCTATTACGGCAACTTTCGAGCCTTCAGTAATTCCGGCAGTGCCAGCGGGATTGGGGATGTGACTGTCCGCCTCTTTGGGACGGCCCACCGCTGGGAACACGCAGGATTGGCTATTGGTTTGGACGTCCGGGCCCCTTCCGGTGATGAAAAGAATTTCTTGGGATCAGGGACCGTAGGTATCAAGCCCTTCGGCGCCTATTCTTATACCTACAATCGATTTTCTCCCCACATTAATCTGGGCTATCAATGGAACGGCAAGAGCATTCTGGCAGGAAATCCCCTGACGGGTACAAAGGAGCATCTGCCCAACCAGTTCCTTTACACGTTTGGCGCCGATGTCGGCATGGTCCGCTGGATGACTCTTGCAGTAGATTTGCTGGGCCAACGGGTCATTGACGCACCGAGCATTTTTCCAGAAACCTTTACGGCACTGACCGGGGGCACCACCTGGCCCAATATCGGGTTTCAGCATAACTCATCGTTTAACATCAACAACGGCGCCATTGGCCTCAAGGTCAACCCCGGCGGAAATTTGCTGTTCAATTTCAACGTGCTGCTCAAATTGGATAATGGGGGGTTGCGGGATAAGATAACGCCGCTTCTCGGGGTCACATACACATTCTAGTAAAGGTTCTCATTGACGCTTTCATGAGAATACGAATTTGGAGGGCCGAACCCCGAGAGGCCGATGATCCTTGCCCGCCTCTTCGGCCTCGTAGAACTCGGCCCTCCAGCATCTTCATCCGCGGTGGTGAACTTGGAAAGGCCATGCGGCACTTTCGTGAAAATGCTGTTTTCAGCGGCGCCGCGGAAGGCGAGGCGTCTCCATCCCGGTGGAACAGGGACGTCCTCGTCCCGTTCTCCAGTATCGACGATGGTGAGCTTGACTTTTCGCGTTGATTCCTGCAAGAGACGCATGACGAACTGTCAACCTGATAAGGGGCTTCTAATCTGAAATCACGAGTTGCGGGTTCGGGCAACCACTCCTGGGAGAGCTGTCTTGAGGGTTAAACTACTCCGCAGTAGCACCGGCGAGGACTCACAGCATCAAGCATTGACCACCTTTCTGGTCAATGATTGCATTGCCATCGACGGGGGCAGCATCGGACTGGCCTTCGGACCGCAAGAGTCGCCAGCCATTCGGAACATTGTCGTAACGCATGCACACTGCGATCATATCGCTTCCTTACCCATCTTCATTGCCGAGACGTTTTCCGAACTGGATACCCCGGTGGTAGTTCATGCTCTTCCGGAAGTCATTTCATCGCTGCGGAAATTCATCTTCAACGATCATATCTGGCCTAACTTCGAGAAGATCGCTCTTAGAAGCGGTAGAGGCCCAACTTTGGAGTTTCGATTTATTACACCCACGGAACCCTTCGAAATCAACGGAATCAGCTTCACGGCTGTGCGGGTTAACCATGTCGTTCCCACCGTTGGGCTGAAATTGCAGGACCAGCGGGCAGCTGTAATTTTTACATCTGACACATACATCACTGACGAAATATGGGACTTGGCCCGAAGAACAGAGCCGCTCCGGGCGATCTTTGTAGATGTCTCTTATCCAAACGAATTGGAAAGCCTCGCGGCGGCCTCCAAACATCTAACACCGCAATCTTTGGCCTCGGAGTTGGTCAAGCTGAAACGACCGGTAGAAGTCTATGCAACCCACATCAAGCCAGGAAAACGCGACCAGGTTTTAAGACAACTCGGAGAACTTAAGAGTCCTTCGGTATTCGTTGCAGAAATCGGACATACGTATGAATGGTAAGGATATGGGTCAGGGCTGAACCGGGTCGGCGAAAGGGGCTATGGTTCCTAGGTTCTTAGTTACACATTCGGGCACAGGGGACGAGTTCGAATTCGGAGTGAGTGGACCGGAGACGCGCATCGGTCGTGCCCACGACCAAAACGATCTGGTGCTAAATGACCACAAGGTCTCGCGTCGTCACGCCATACTTCGCCAATCCGGGCATTCATTTTTACTCTCGGATCTAAAAAGCGGTAACGGGACTTTGGTAAACGGAAAGAGGATTACCGAGCGACTCCTCTCTGACGGAGATGTCGTCACCATCGGCGATTTTCTCCTCACTTTTTATGGGCCTGAGGAGACAGTTACTATTCGATTCGATGATCATCCACTTGGGAACACTCTCATGCTGCGTACTCCTGACTCCATCGTCCCTGGTTTCGCCCAAGGAAACAAACTTCCTGGTTCACCTCTTGAGCCGGCTTTGCACGAGACCCCCGACAATCTTGAGACTTTGAGAAGAAAGGCCGAAACCCTCACTCACCTCTACGAGTTGAGCCGGGTGCTGAGCTCAGTTTTCTCCTTAGCCGAAATATTCAAGAGGGTCAGCAAAATGCTCTTCAGCTTGACGCCCTCTGACCGTTTCATTGTGCTCTTAAAGGATCCGCAAGGCGGGGAGCTTTCGCCGTTTGTCTCTGAATTCCGTGAGCAGGGTCCGCCGCTTTCGGTCGAAAGGGCCCCGATTAGCAGGACGGTGCTCAATCGGGTTCTGACCGAGAGGGTCTCTTTGCTTTCTTTGGATGCCCAGGCTGACGAACGGCTGGCGCTGGCAGCATCGATTCTTGCACAGCAGATTCGATCGGTTATGTGCGCTCCGCTGCTGGGCAAGAGCAGTGTACTGGGGGCAATCTATCTCGACTGCCAGCAGCGCACGAAGATGTTCAGCACCGAAGATCTGGATTTATTGAATGCCCTCGCTGTCGAGACTTCCATGGCGGTGGATAACGCAATCACGCATGAGCAACTATTGAAAGAGGCCGTGGCCAGGGCTGCTTATGGGCGTTTCATGCCCCGGCATGTCGTCGATGAGATCCTGGCGAATCCGGATGCTTTGAGCTTGGGTGGTAACAACCAGCTCGTAACCGTGCTGTTTTCTGATGTTCGGGGATTTACGGCCCTGTCAGGTGACCTTCCACCTCAAACGGTAGTTCAGCTCCTGAACAGATATTTTACGGAAATGACCCCAGTCATCTTCGAAAATCGGGGGCTGTTGGATAAGTTCATGGGAGACGGGCTGATGGCCCTGTTCGGAGTCCCATATCAAAGCCAGGATTCGGCTGTGAATGCCGTTTCAGCCGCTATTGCCATGCAGCAGCGGGTGTCGCAATTGAACGAGGATTTGAAAAAGGAGGGCTACCCCGAAATTGAGATCGGCGTTGGTATCAACACCGGGATCGTGACCATTGGATATATCGGTTCTGAGCAGCGCACCGATTACACCGCCATTGGCGATGCCGTCAATCTGGCTTCACGGTTCGAGAAGCTAGCCCAACCCCGACAGATCCTGATTGGCCAATCTACACTCGAAGCAATTGGTGATCGATTTCCTATCAAAGCCTACGGTGAGACTCGTGTAAAAGGAAAGAACGAGCCTGTGCCGGTTTATGAGGTCACCTGGAAGGATATGAGAGAGTGATTGGCAGATGTCTGCGACTTTGACCAAGCGAGTTTTTAAACACGATCGGGCTTCTCAACTCGGATTCTTGGCTACGAAGACTTGCCCCCGTCGCTGGTTGCGACCAAATTCCTGTCACCGCAGTACCGAGACCCGGTGCGGATGGAGGGACACGGAGGACCCTGATTAACAGGGATACGCTTGACCAGTCCCTTGCATCAGGTCGACCGTGGGAGCAGATTTGTTCAGTAGCTTGGAATTAGAAGCCTCAAGGACACTTGCGAGTCGAGGTTTTTGGAAGAGAGGCGCAATCTTGCAAACACCAGCGCCAGAGCCCGGAAGGAATCCCGCCTTTTCGGAATCCCGCTCGAGATAGCAACCCATGTTAGAACTTCTTAAATCTACAAGATTGTTTGACGAGTATTCCGACCGCGAATTGGATTCTATTTGCCAGGAACTTCTCCATGAACACTATATTGCCGGCGACATCATCCTGCGCGAAGGAGACGTCGGCGATCGTCTCCATATCATCGTCTCAGGTTCGGTTCGTGTTTATACCCATGACAAGAATGGAGAGGAAATCGTCTTAGCCAGGTTAGAAAGAGGAAACCATTTTGGAGAGCAAGCTCTCTTGACTGCAAACCCGCTCAGGCGGAACGCCAGTGTGTGCGCCCTCACTGACGTGGAGACGGTTTCCTTATCCCACGCGGCTTTCCAAAAGCACTTGAAAGCCAATGAGAAGCTGCGGACATTTCTCGCGGAGGTCGGACAAAAGCAACTAATCCTCAAAATCACACAACAATTGCAGAATCAAGGTGCGCAACATCAAGAAGTCGGCCAACTGTTCAAACAGGTTCGAAATTTCTCGGAAAGAGAGGTTCTTTTTCGGCAGGGCGATACCCCGGATAATGCCTACTTTCTTCTCAGCGGCCGCTTAGAGATCCGCTTTTACGGGGAAGATCACCGATTGAAGTCTCACACGTTCATTCAACCGGGCCAGTTCTTTGGGGAATTGGGCGCTCTGGATAGGACGCCGAGAGCCGGGATGGCCGTTGCCTCGGTGGAGTCTCAGGTGGCCATTATCGATCCGCACACCCTGGCTGAGTTTGACCGAGAGAATGCCCAACTGCATGCATTCATTACCTCCCTGAGGTCTCTCTATCAGGTCTCTGCTCTTGGTCTAGTCACACAACACCAAGGCGACTTCTTAGGTAAGCCCGCCATTCACACGACGATTCAAAAACCCAATGGGGAGGTACTGACAGTCTCGAGACTGATTAATGAGAACGTCCTTTCTATAGCTCATGCGAATAGTCAGACGATACAGCGGGACCATTTTCGCGATGCTGAGGATCATTCTAGAGAGATCCAATTAGAGAAGCGCAGGTTAGTGGGAGTCATCAGCCTGGGCGCGTGGGACGATCATCCCGATCTGTTTAAGTCCATTTACGAAAAAACGGAAATCTCAGA
>DATKMG010000616.1:0-9033 GCA_035541995.1 Terriglobia bacterium | reverse complement strand
ACAATCATGAATGGAAAAACGACGATGTCCCTCAAAGGGAGAACCGGAAGGGTTTCAGGAATTTTCAGTTGGGGCTCTTCGCTTCTTTCTTCATCAGGCATGGCTGGTTGAGAGAAACACCTCCAGGATTCATTCTTCTTTTTTGTCGATGGGAATGACCCTCTCGATTCTGCGCCGATCAACGATCTTAGGCAGAACAATCGTTAGGACCCCATTCCGCAGATGGGCCCTGGCTCCATCCACGTCGACCGAGGCATTCAGGAATATGGTCCGTGAGAATCTTCCATAGCTTCTTTCCAAGCAAAGGAAATGGGCCTCCCCCTTGGGGACCGGGGGCCTCTTTTCCCCGCTGATTTGAACACAACCGCCATGAAACACAGCGCTCAGGTGGTTGGCCTGAAGGCCGGGAACTTCCAGCTGGATTGTAATCTTCTCCGCGTCTTCACCAAGGTCGGCGTTGGGCACCCAACCGCCCGCAAGCGATTCTCCGGACCATTGACTGGAAAGATCGCAAACCATGTGGTTGAGATCTTCCTGGAGTTTCATCAATTCAAGAAGTGGAGAATGGCGCTTTATCATTCACTTGCTCTTCAACAGTTCTCTTAATTCCGCCATAAATTCTCTGATATCCTTGAAATCCAAATAGACGGAGGCAAACCTCACATAAGCCACCTTGTCGAGTTTCCTCAGCTGTTCCATCAGTATTTCGCCCAATTCCTGAGTGCTACGTTCTCGATCATTGGATTCCTGGACAAAGCATTCGACTTCCGTCACAATCTCTTCGAGTTGGCTGGTGCTCACCGGGCGCTTCTCGCATGCTTTCAGTAACCCTGCCAGAACTTTCTGGCGGTCAAAGCGCTCCCGACGCCCGTCTTTCTTAATCACCATGTACGGGACTTCGTCGATACGCTCATAGCTCGTGAATCTCCGGCCACACTCCAGACACTGCCGGCGCCGACGGATTGCTTCCCCTTCCCGGCTTTCCCGGGAATCGACCACCTTGTCTTCCAGGTGACCGCAGAAGGGGCATTTCATATTTCCGGAAGGGTCCTCCACTGCGAAAATGCAATTCCCGACTTACCCAAACCGAAGACGCTCTTTACACAGCCTGTTGGGTAAACTATATAAAATTGGTCTGCAAGTCAAGCACATCGCCTAATCGTAAGGCATTACTTTTCAACGGATAAGACGTTGCCGATGATCGGCTGGAAGTCCCCAGGGCCCAGAAGTCGAACAGAAGGATCCAGTTTAGAGTTCGGCACTTACCAGAATATTTGGAACCTTATTCCCATTTTTTTCGTACCAATTGACTGAACAGCCCGGAGCGGGAACTTGACCGAGTCCGAAGCGGTGATCATTGAGCAAGCTCGAAGGGGGGATCCGTTAGCTTGGGAGAGACTTGTAGTCCGATACACGAAACGGATTTATAACATCTGTTACCGCTTTGTGAGCCGAACCGACCTCGCTGAAGATCTGACTCAGGAGGTTTTCATCAAGGTTTACAAGAACCTGAGCAGCTATCGCCTTGAGTCAGGAAGTTTCGTAACCTGGCTTGTCAGCGTGACCAGGAATCTTTTGATTGACCACTACCGTCAAAGTAAAGATGATAGGGTTACGGTCTCAAGTGAAGGTTCGATTGATGATGAAGAGTTTAACTTGTTGGATAGGATCCCGTCAGAAGGACCGAGCCCTCAAGCCGGTATCGAAAGACAAGAAAGGAATGCAATCCTGAATCGGGGGCTCAACCTCCTATCTCCGGAACTGAGGGAGGCAGTCGTTTTGAGGGATTTGGAAGAGTTGAGCTATCAGGAGATTGGCCAGATTCTAAAAATTCCCGATGGCACGGTGAAGTCAAGAATCAACAGGGGAAGGCTGGAGTTGGCTAAACATCTTCAGAAATATCGCAGCCAGCTTCAAGGGTATTGAAAAGACAGGAGTCGGGCATGAAGTGCCACGAGGTTGAACAATTCCTAAGTGATTTCCTGGAAGACACCTTGACTGCTGCCGAGCGGCAAGAAGTGGAGGGTCACCTGAAGTCATGCCGTGACTGTCAACTCCTTCTGGAGGATCTGAAGACGGTCATGGCTTGGTGTGAGTCATTCCCGGAACTGACTCCGCCTTCATCCCTGGTCGAACGAATCATTGAGATGACCTCAGGCCATGTCCAATCCCTGTCGTGGTGGGAATATTTAAAAGAACTGTTTAAACCAGTCTATAGCACCCCACGATTCGCTGCAGGCACTTGCATGGCTGTGATTTCGTTTGTGCTAGTCTTGAATGCTTTTGGCGTTCACTGGAGTCAAATTCGCCAGATTGAATGGTCGAAAGTGACTCCCAGAAGTCTCTTTCAGAGTCTCAACCGGAGTGTCTACCTAGCTTACGATAATGGTGTTAGAAGGATAAATGATCTTAAGATCTTATACCAGATCCAATCACGGCTGGACGAATATCGAACCGAGCAGTCTGAATCAAAAGATACACCCAAGGAGAAGCCAAAAGACCAGCCGAAGCCACATGAAACCTCTTCAATGCAACACATGGTGGCCTTTTCAGATGGGATATCCAGCTCTCCAAAGATGCGCCAAGACTCTAAGATCTTGTTGAGGATAGTGATTTCATGAACTGCGTTACTCATCCGGAAACTACGGTACTGACCACCTGTAAAGTCTGTCAACAGCCATTTTGTTCCGATTGTCTGGTGGAAAGGGATGGAGTCCACTACTGCACGAATTGTCTGACCCGAGTCAGCCGCCCGACTAGCAATGTGGTTCCTGAAGGATTATGCAGTCCGGGGACTGCCTTTGGCCTGGGGTTGATTCCCGGAGTGGGTGCTATCTGCAACGGTGAGTACTTCAAGGCCTTTGTTCATATTATTATATTTGGGTTCCTAATCTCGATTTCAAGCGGACCTAACGTGGGGAGTTTTGAACACCTTTTTGGGTTTTTGATCGCGGCCTTCTATTTTTACATGCCCCTGGAAGCATACCAAACCGCCAAAAGGAAGATTCTCCAAGCGCAAGGTCGGCTGGCGCCTACCCCCCCCAGAAGCGCCAAATCGGATACGTTGTGGACGGGCGTGATTTTTATTCTGCTGGGAGTTCTCTTCTTCTTGAACTCACTCGTGCCAACGGTTCTCAATGTCATTGTTAAGTTGTGGCCGGTACTCCTTATTGTTTTTGGTGCTTTGCGGATCTGGACGGCATTGCGAAAAGGGACGGCCCGGGAGGATGGTTTATGAAGAGACATCACGGTTCGATCTTCTGGTCGCTGATTCTCATTTCGATTGGCGTCTTGTTCCTGCTAAAGAACCTCCACTACAACATCAACCCTTGGATGATTGTGGCCAAGTACTGGCCACTGCTGATCATTTTCTGGGGGCTGAGCAAGCTGTTTAACTATCTGAGCCCGGCTGATGATCCAGCTGCAGGCCAAAGGAGTCGCTTGACCGGTGGCGACATTGTCTTGTTGTTGTTCCTCCTCATCGTCGGATCGGTGGTGACCAAGGCCGTCACCCATGACTTCTGGCCTGGACACTTCGGAATTAACATGGAGGAGACGGATTTTGCGGGAGGCGACTCTTCTGAGAACTCTTATAACTTCACCGAGGAAGTGAGCCAACCCCTGACCAAAAAGGACAGAATTCTCGAACTGGTGAATCTTTATGGCAGCGTGGAGGTCAGGCCCCATGATAAGGACGAGATCAAAATTCAACTGGAAAAACGGCTCCATGCCAAGGATGAAGCACAAGCCAAGGAGGTGGCTGGACGCCTGAAGATTCAGCTCACATCGAAGTCTCCGGGTTATTTAATTGCTACGAATCGGGGAGACTTGGAGAATAAAGAACGAGAAGGATTGAAAACCAACTTCTCGATCTGGGTTCCCAGAAACATGACTCTTTCAATTTCCAATAAATATGGCCCAGTCACTCTTGAGAAGGTTGCCGGTACGCATAAGATTGAGGACAGTTACGGAGATGTCACAGTCACGGAAGTCGATGGCAGCCTTCAAATCGAAAACAAGTACGGTGGGGTGAAACTCTCCGGAATCAGCGGTGATTGTACGGTCTCAAGTAAGTATGGAGAGGTGGAATTGGATACGATCGGAGGAAAGGCCAAGATCGATCATAGCAATGGTTCGGTGGTCCTGAGGAAGATGAGAGGAGCTGTCGAATTGACCCATAACTATGGGAAGCTGGATTGTTCTGATCTGGATAGTACTCTCTCTGTCAATGGAAGGTACCTCGAGGTGTCCGGCAACAACATCGGAGGCGATGTCCAGATCAGCACTTCATACCGCGGCGTCGACCTGGAGAATGTGGCGGGGACTGTGAAAGTGGAGGCGAAGCACGGCGATATCAGTATTAAGGATGAACAGGCCCCCAGCAAAGCGATTACGATAGATTCGGAATACGGCGGGGTGACAATCACGTTGCCCGGCGAAAGCCGGTTCCGGTTTGACGGCTACTCCAAGTTCGGGAAGCTCGTCTCAGAATTTGACTCGATTCCCGGAGGAGGGTCTACCAATTTCGTGGAAGGAACCCGTATCCGTGGCTCGCGGGGCGAAGGAGGTCCTATGATCACAGTCACGACTTCCTACCGGGACATCAACCTTGATGCTTCCTGATCCAGCACTCTGTAGCCTGTCTTCATGCAGTATATGGTATATGGGATTATTTGAATTCATCCCGGAGACAAAAGGCAGGGGCGAGATACGCTTCATTTATGCCTGTATGCCTGATCCTGCAGGGCCCCCAAACCAGTTGACAGCAGGGACCTCATCAGCTATGTTCACTGCTAGCCGGTGTAGATAATGAGTACATGAAGAACCGAGGATCCGACACAACTGCCGGGAGAAATAGAAACCCGAGACATTGAAGATTCGGACATCGGTTCTCTATTCTGGCTAGACCCAAATCTCCATCCCCCAAGATGACTGAAGCTGAGGCCATTTCCAAATGTGTGGATGGCGATTCGCTTGCCTTCGAAACCTTGTATAGCCTTCATAAACGTAGAGTCTATGCCATCTGCCTCCGAATGGTGGGGAATCCGGCAGAGGCCGAGGATCTTGCCCAAGAGGCCTTCCTTCAGCTTTTTCGCAAAATCTCTACGTTCCGGGGAGAGTCGGCTTTTTCCACTTGGTTGCATCGGCTCACTGTGAATGTCGTGTTGATGCATCTGAGGAAGAAAGGGATCGACGAGATCTCATTAGATCAGGAACCCGAAGAGGATGCCCAGGAAGCGCCCAAAAGACAATACGGCGGCGAAGATACCCATCTTGTGGGGGCCGTGGATCGTGTTACGCTGGAAAGATCCATAGCCGAACTCCCAACTGGATATCGGACCATTTTCGTCCTCCACGACGTGGAGGGATACGAGCACAACGAAATCGCAGATCTGATCGGCTGCTCTATCGGCAACTCTAAGTCACAATTGCACAAGGCCAGAATGAAACTGAGGTCCATTCTTCATGGAAAACAGGAAAAAACTGAAAAAAAAGACAACTGAGGCATCGTTTTTGCCGGATTTGAGTATCTAACAGATTTGGACCTATCTTTAAGTCCGTATGTTTTCAAAAAGACTCTCCTTAGGGTTGTATGAATTATGATCTGCCGGGAAATACAAGACCGATTTTCTGCCCGGATTGACCACGAACTTGCTCAGGTCGAAGAATTTGAAATTCGACAGCATTTAGAGGTTTGTCCTTTCTGTTCAACCGTTTACCAGGATTTGCTTTACATAAGGAAAAGCGCGAAGGAGTTGGAGCTTGTCTCACCCCCAGACCGCCTTTGGAAGTCGTTGAGTGCTCAAATGAAGGCAGAGGGGCTGATCAGGAAACCGCGTAGTTTCTGGGAGAGAGTATTCGCGGTGGACTTTGGCTCCAGCTTGAAACCCGCCTTGACGGGTGCTATAGTCACATTGATCTTGGTGGCAGCTTCTTCATTTCTAGTCACTAAATTCTCCCATAGACAGCCTGAGATGCCTGCTTCTTCGGATGCCCAGGTATTGCAGGAAGTTCGTGATGCTGAGTCGCATTATCAGAAGGCCATCGAGGCCTTGAGTGAGAGTTCTCGTGAGCGCCTGGAGACCCTGGACCCGGCAGTGGCTGAGATCTTTAACGACAATCTGGCCACCATGGATTACTACCTGAAAGAATGCAAAGAGGCTGCTTTGACTGATCCTGACAATCCGCTGGTTCATCACTATCTATTGACTGCTTACCAGAAGAAGGTAGAGTTGTTGGAGACCATCGTTAATTCAGACTCGCTTTGAATGCGATTACAGTAAGGATGCTACACTTCGGAATGACACTGAGGAATGAACTTCACCTTGCGAAAGTAGGTATCTGCCTTTTTTTGGCGGCTTTTGTTTCCCCTCCAATCACCCGGGCATCGGATCGTATCGAGAAGGTTTTTCCGGTTCTGAAAAGTCCGACTCTGATGCTGACCAACTACTCGGGGTCAATTATGGTTAAGAGTTGGCAAAACGCGGAGATTAAAGCCTTATGTACGAAGTACTCTCAAAACGTCGAAGTCGACAGCGAGTCTGTCGGTAACAAGATCCATCTGTCCACCCACGTCTTAGATAAATTAGCCATTGAGGAAAAAGCCAAGGTTGACTACCAGATTTTTGCACCGGAAGAATCGAACCTGGAAATCCGAACCAACCTTGGCAATGTGGTCATCGATAGGATCAGGGGCGAGGTCAGAATTGATGTCATGGCTGCCCCCGTAAGGGTCTTTCAAATCGAGGGTTATCTCGATGCCCGTTCCCTCAATAGTAAGATGGAAATAATCGATTCAAAAGGAATTATAAGGGCCACAACAGTCAGCGGCGACATCATCCTTAGTCGTCTGAGTAGCAACAATATAACGGCACAGTCAACCTTGGGGAATATTTCGTACGAAGGTGACTTTTCGAGTGGCGGAAAATACAACTTTTCAACCAATGAAGGAGTAATCTCAGTGTTTTGTTCGGACCGGGCCTCTGTAGAATGGGAGGCCAGAACCGTCAAGGGGGGAATTGAAACCAATCTCCCTATCAAATCTAAGAGCCATTATCCTGTCTCCAGAAGCTATTTTGGGAAGCAGTCGCTTATGGGCACTTCCAACTCCGGAGAAGCAACTGTGCAGCTTTCTACTTTTAGCGGCAGAATTCGAATTATCCGAAAATAGCAGTAGGCTCTTTTCACCTTCGCCACTTTTTCATAGAATACCTAGCCCAAGGCAACTTGGGCTTTATTTTTGCTGTGGGCACACACCGCTCCAAATTGACAGGTGTATGCTCGTGCGTCTCCTAGGGCCAGTGAGTGTCCTTCCGTTTGGATGCTCAATGACTTATGACGATTACGCGAGTTTTCCTTGTGGGATTCATGGGGGCTGGTAAGTCCACAGTCGGCCCCTTGCTGTCATCCAGACTGGGGTGGACCTTTGTCGATCTGGACGAGGAAATCGAGCATTGCTTCGGAAACCCGATACGAACGATATTTGAAGTCCATGGTGAATCCCACTTTCGTTCCATGGAGAAAGCAGCGCTCGAAAGGTTAAAAGATCGAAAGAACTGTGTAGTCGCGTTGGGAGGGGGAGCATTTGTCGCAGAAGAAAACCGGCTACTGGTTCGAGAGTTAGGCTGGTCAGTCTTTTTGGACTGTCCCCTGGAGGTACTCCTAACCCGGTGTCCTCCCGACGGAACCAGACCTTTGTTTCAGGACTATCCCAGGGTTGCGGCCCTTTATCAGAGCCGGCTTCCCTTCTACCAAACTAGCGACTTTCGCATCGAAGTTTCTAACCGGACTCCTGATGAAATCTGTGGATTGATTGTCAATCGGCTTTCGAATGCGAGTTAACGCGGACTGGAGGCTTGCACCCGTATGAACTATTTCTTCTCGGTTGGAGTTTGGATTCAGCTGCAATTCCTGCTATTCATACCCGTTTTGATCGGCCAGGCTAATCCCCAATCTCCGACCACATCTGTTCGCCCTTTTTCAGGGACCGAGCAAGGCAGTTTCAAGATTCTCTTCGGTGGAGAGGTGATAGGTCAGGAACGATTCCAAATCGCCGGCGATGGCAGTAATTTCAAGGCATCGGCAGAGATTAGACTCACCGTGGAACGCGGGTCTGCCAAAGCGACTTTTCATATACGTCCAGTGCTCCAGTTCAACAAATCTCTTGAGCCGCTATCATATCAAGTGCTCCAGGAATCCGGGGCAAACACCATGAGAGCGCGAGTGAGTTTCAAGCCCGGAAAAAGTCAAGCCGTATATGAAACCGGCAAAGAGACCGATGCCCGGGAAATCGAACTAAAGAAGGATGTCCTGGTCCTCGACGATAACGTTTTCCACCATTACATCCTTCTAGCCCGGCGCTTTGATTTCGCCAAGGGGGGAGTGCAGGAATTCAACGCCTTCGTCCCTCAGCAGTTTATGGCGGGAAGTCTCAGCGTGGAAGATAAAGGCTTCGAACAAGTGAAAGTGGGCGATCAAGAGGTTTCCCTGCAACACTTGCTTGTTGATACGGGAGAACTGCAGATGAGCTTATGGCTTAATTCACATCATGAGTTGCAGAAGATTTCGGTCCCCAAATCAAATGTAGACGTTGTCCGCGAATAGGAATCGTTGGGCGGGCCCTTGCAAAATACCGATCCCACCTGTAATCTCCAAAACACAAAGGGGGCAGATCATCACTCCCAAATGTCGAGCTTGGGTGCTTTCGTAGGGGGTGTACCTCTGTAGTGAGAGTCAAGGTCAGCCCATAAAAAATAGATTAATGCCCAAATATTTATAATTTAAGGGCTGACCCCAACTTCCCACCCCACCCCAACTTCCCACCAACTTCCACCAACTTTCCAGACCCCAACTTCCCAACTTCACCCCAACTTCACCCCGAAAGCTAGGTGTTGATCTCCAGACTAAGCCAAATCAAGGGGTTTTAACGGTCGAGAGGAAATGGCTTCCCGACGTCTTGAAAGGCTAATTAGTTTCTGTCGCGAAACACCTGAAAAAGGGCATAAATACGGATGTTGAAAGCGGCGAACACAC
>DATKMG010000615.1:0-7512 GCA_035541995.1 Terriglobia bacterium | reverse complement strand
GACAACTCGATGCTGATGCGCCACAGCCCAGGGATTCTGCCAGAAATCTACCCGGAAATCCCAGTCCCCCGGCTCAGGAACCGTCCCGCTTTGAACCTCCAATTTCAGCTGTAGCGGCACCTTCAAGCCACCCTCCGATTTCAGTTCCACCACCCCGGAAAAAGTACCGGGATGGGTGCTGCGGGGAACATCGATGCTGATCCAAAGCGGCCGGGTGGTCGATCCTGAAAGATCGAAGCGGGGGACCGGATCGAGAAGGTCCGGAACAAGGTAAGCATTCTTGGTGTCTATCTCGTCGCAGTGTGTCTGGCGAGTGGCAGAAGGGAGTTCCGAAAGGACATAGCGCACAAAGCGGACGCGCATCGCCGTGACTGGAATCGTCTCTCCCGCCGAATCTGTAAGCGGCCCCGCCACGACGTGCAGTTGAGAAAGCGATGTCCTGGACCAGACTAAAACCTGTACGTGAACTCGCTCCCCTCGCCATGCGACTCCGGACCACGACCGGATCTCCTGGCGCAACGCAGGGACACGATGCCGTTCAAAGGACTCATCGGTTGTCACAAAAGAGACATGCGGCTGCTGATCCAACACCTCCCAGGCGGGGTCCATTCGTACCGGAACTTCCAGCTCAGCCATGGGATGGGGATAGATTCGAGGAACTTCAGACTGGGCCGCCAAACCCAGGGGCACAAAGAGAAGGAGAGTCAGAAGTCGAAAATCAAGCCTTACCAAACAATGAGTCAGTTTCATCTTTCCGCCAGAAAGAACAAGCCAGAATCATCAAACCGGTGGAGCCAGCTTGGGACGTGAAACCATTAGATTGACAATCAAGGACACGGGAAGTCTCGTCCCACGGGGATACGCTTTGCCGCCGAGGATATAGGGATCAGACGTCACCCTTCAAACCTTATCACGATACGCCTTCAGCGGACAACCCTACAAATGCGCTCCATTTCCTCCGGGGATCCAGAAAGCGGGCGATGCTTCCGCAATTGAGTGTTGCCTGGCTGCCTTCGAGAACCTCAGATCTGGAGCATGAACTAAACTGGGGCGTTTAATGGTTTCTCCAGCGCGTTTAACTCCCACAGGGAGTACATTGGATGGCTCCACGCATGGGGTCAAAATCGGTCCGGGAAGCTGACAACCGGTCACTGCTCAATAGCTTCAATCATATCCTGGTGGCACGAAGTTTTAGCTTGTGCTACCGTGTTGCGTTAATACGGCAGAGGTGCTTGGCTACATGGCCATGTCTGCAAAAGATTCTCAGTTCCGTTCCGGCGTCCCGGCCGGCCAGCTAACGCCGTACCTATTCATCTGCCTGGCACTTTGCAGCGCTTCCTACTCACAATCCCGCGGTGAACTGACCGGCGTAATTGTGACTCAAAAGAACGAAGTAGTCGCGGGAGCGACTGTGGTTTTGTCCAACACAATGGAAGAACAGAGGACGGTGACTGACGCTGATGGCAATTTCCACCTCCCCCTCCCTTCCGGACCCTTTACCTTGAGAGGTTCCAGAACAGACGGGCCTTTCCTGAACCCCTTGCGGTACAAGCGAGACAATGTGACGGGGAATTACACCTGGAAGAGGAATGAAAACGAGGCACTGGGATTCAAGCTGAACCTGGGACGGAACGATTTCGACTCGTCCGGCCAGATCCCGCAGTGGCTCGCATTCATGGAACTCCTGGATACCCTATCACCGCTACCGTGGGTCTGACGTTCCGGCTAACCGGTAAGTGAACGTGAAGTCTTTTTCTGTGATCGGATGGCCTCGGATCCTCTTATGAAAATGCGGTTTGGGAGGGCCGAACTCCCTTATATTCGGGTTTTCGCTCGGGCTTCCCTAAGCTACTTGCAGAGGTACCTCCTTTCAAGCGTTGTTGGCTACATCGCTCTCAGGAGAAGTGCCCAATCGCCTCCATCGGGCGTTGGAGGCGAGGTCCACTGGGGTCCTTCTGCATTCGAAATAGGAATCCACTTCCCGTTACGGGGATTGAACCAGGAGGCCTGATACGATCCTGGTCCGAGGTTCAGAGTTATAGTTCCCCGGAATGGCAGGTACACAGCGTAAATCTTTCCCATTTCCGCCAGGCAATACGCCCCGCTCGGAACGACCGAATCTCCTGGAACACCAGGAACATGTGTCGCCATCTTTGCCAACTCATCGTGAGGGTCAGTCTTCCACCATTCAAAGCTGGTGAAGAAGTCAACGATATGGGCGTAGCCGTTAAGCATAACCATGCTGTCGTCACCACGACCATTAACCCAGCCGCCACCTGTGTCGGGCCATGCACCCGTCCCCCGCTTGGCGGTTTCTCCCGTGGTCTGATAGCACCCCGCCATGTAGATTTCCCAAGCGGCACGGCGGTTGGCGTCGGCCGATTGTCCATCAGGATAGTTGGGGCTCCAGGTCGGATAGTGGTCTTCGTATCCGTATTCCTCGTTCACTTGCGGGATGATCCGTCCCAATCGAATTTGTTCCCTCCGCTGGGCCAGCATCCAATTGTGGAGGGGTCGCGTCCACCACTGAACCAGGGTCATGTCAAACCATTCCGAGGAGCGAGGCTGATTCTGAACATCCTCGGTGTGGACCGAGTCCAGATGCTTGTAGGGGTCCCATTTCTTGATCTGTGTTCCCATCTGGTTGGCCCATGACGGCCACTTCCGGTACCAATCGGAACCGTTACCTAAATCCCAAGTCAGGTTCGAAAAGGCCGACAACCGGGCGACAGTGTAACGAAAATAGCGCAATTCATCCTCGCTCCCGTCTGCTGGATGCACCGGGGAATCCCCGATATCGAAGACTACAGAAAAGAGCATGTCTCGCTGCCGGGCATAGGCCAGCATGCGCTCGTACTTTTGCCAGTACGGAAGATTGAAACGTGTGTAGTCAAAACCCGGGTTCGAGACATCATTCGGCCGCTGTGCAGGCCAAGGGTTGAGGCAATAGGTCCAATCCGCTCCGCTGTTGACTGGTTCGCTCCAGTTGTGGTCCGAACGTCCCGCGACCAGGACTCGTACACGGTTTACCTTCAGCCGATGCAGGCGGTCAATTGCGGCAGTGATGACCTTCTCATCCTGCCAGCCCATCAACCAATAAGCCGTCGTGGCATTCCAGAAGTAATGCTCACCCGTACCTGACCAGATGAAATGCCAGGGATACTGAGAGTCGACTCGCACGACCCCCTTGCGGTTCCCTTTCACTGCCTTAAAGGTCCCTGATAGACTTTTGGTGTAGCTCCCTTGCCGATAGGTGGCGGAGTAAACATAATCGCCCGGGCTGGTAGGCATGAAGCGGATGCGATAAACACTGCCGTCCTGGGAATCGCAGAACCCGTCCACGGACAGCCGGGCGCTTTCTCCAACCCTGCCAAACTGTCCTTCCACTGAAGCATCGATGAAAGGGTTCTTGGCATCCGGACCTGCTACGTTCAGCGTCACCTCCACGAAATCATAGGCCTCTACAGACAGGGCCGACTGAGAAGAACGCACGTCGCTAGGGAAGCTGCATAGTGTTTCCGGGTACATCAGGGCCAGCCCGAGACATACGACCGACAGTACCCATTTGTTTCCTCCACCCGAGAGACCCGGACTCAAAAACCTCATCGAACTGCGGAGGTAAGATGTCCAATCCTCAGATGCCAAAGCTCGTGCCTTTGAGTTTTCCAGCTGTCGATTCATCGTATTCTCCTTAGATGTAACGAACTAATGTCGAACCGGTCGCGCCACGATTTGAATGGTTAAAAGGAGCCCGTTCTACCGATCCAATCAACAGTCCAATTACCCGTTGCATGTGTACTCTAAAATTTCAATTTTCAATTCCAGATCGATCCGGTTCTAAGATCATCGATTCGAAGGGAGGCGAACCGACGCAGTGAGGGGCGTGTTTCGAGACGATCCGCCTACGGAGAGTTTGTATTCACCAGCTAGAATGTCCCAACCACCCTTGTCGAGGTTGAAAATCGACAGGCTCAGTGGTTCAAGCTTTAAAATAACAGTCTTGGTCTCACCGGGCACCAGCGGAACCTTTTCCCAGGCAACGAGGCGCTTGGGTGGCTCACCCGCGTTTGGCGGCAACGAAGCATAAACTTGTGCAATCTCTGTCCCGGCGAGTTGACCCGTGTTGGTCACCTCGAACGTCACATTCAGATCCTTTCCCTGCACCGTCCTTAGTCCAGAATAAGAATACGTAGTGTAGGATAGCCCGTGGCCAAAGGGGAAGAGCGGCTCCTTATTCTCCGCGTCGAACCACTTATAGCCGATTTTTAGACCCTCGGAGTAATGGATATCGAAGGGATGAGGGCGGTTCTGCCCAGATTCAGTGCCTGCAAGAGGTGCAGGAGCTTCCGGGGGCGGCGCTTGAACCGTAACATGGGAAAGGTCGGTCTCACTCTTCGGAAACGTAACTGGCAGCTTGGCCGAAGGGGTGACGTCACCGAAGAGAATCCTAGCGATGGCTTCGCCACCGCGAATGCCGGGATACCAAGCCTCCAGGACCGCGCTCACCTTATTGAGCCATGGCATGGTCACCGGGCCGCCGGTCTCCAACACCACGATGGTGTGCTGATTCGCAGCCGCCACCTGATCGATAAGAGAGTCCTGGTTTCCTGGAAGCGACAGGTTCGGCACGTCGCCCCCTTCGTTCGTGTGCTGACTGACGAATACGATCGCAACTTCAGAAGCTGCAGCCAGTGTCTTCGCCGTGGCCAAGTCCGTCCCAGGGTCGAACTCTACCTTGGCTCTTGGCGCCAAAGCGCGAATTGCCTTAAGCGGCGAAGAAGGATGCCAGACCATCCTGCCTGCGCCGGGAACGGGATTCCCCCCGGCAGCCGCGACCTGATTCGAACCCCAACCTGAAAGCACGCCAACGTCCGAGTGCGATCCGATGACGGCAATAGATCGGAGACTGGTTGACTTCAGAGGCAACTGGCCACCGGTATTTCTGAGCAGCACGATGCCTCGTTCTGCCACGCATTGCGCCACTTCGGCGCCGGTAAAGGGGTTCACCGGTCTGGGAATTGGCGGGTTGTCGAACACTCCGAAAGCGAACTCAGTCCGCAGTATCCGATGGAGCATGTCGTTAAGGCGCGTGATCGGCATATCACCTTTCTCGACTGCCGTCTTGAGATGGCTGAAATGAAATCCGGTTGGCATCTCCTGGTCGAGTCCTGCCTGCGCAGCCTTCACAGTGCTTTGGTTGGCCCACCAGTCTGTCATGATCCAGCCTCTGAAACCCCACTCATTCTTCAGAATGTCGCTTAACAAATGATGGCTTTCACAGCAATAATCGCCATTGACCAAGTTATAGGCGCACATCACAGTACCAACGTTAGATTCTTTGATGGCAATCTCGAATGCCAGCAGGTCAGTCTCCCTCAGAGAACGCTCGTCCAGGACAACGTTGACGCTAGTGCGCCCTGTCTCCTGATCGTTAGCCGCGTAGCGGTTAATATTGCCGATGACTCCTTGATCCTGAGTACCCTTCAACAACCGGCCCAGCATTTTCCCGAGCAGGATCGGGTCTTCGCTAAGGCACTCGTAGTTCCGGCCGTTGCGCGGCTCCCGTATGAGGTTGGCGGTCCCGCCGAGCGATACGTGGAATCCCAAGTCGCGAGTCTCCTTGCCGAGCAGTGCTCCAAACTCGTAAGCCACGTCCAGATCCCAGCTCGAGCCAGTGAGCAGCGGCGTGGGTAACGCAGTTGCGTAACGGCCCAAGTGTCCGGTATTAGCGACTCCGGATCTTCCATCTGTCATTTGGAGATCAGGAATTCCCAGCCGTGGGATTCCCGGAACCCAGCCGGCGCCGCCTAGCGACCCCGGCGGTATCGGGGATTCCGGACCTTCATAGTTGGCACCCCCATGGATGAGCTGGATTTTCTCGTCGAGTGTCATCTGCTGGGCGAGCAGGTCGGCTCGCTGATCTGGCGACAGGCTTTTGTCCATCCATGGCTTCTTCGTCGCTGATGTACTCACCTGTTCCGGCCTTTGCGAAGCACTCAGAGACAATGGACCTATCAGCAACAAAAGTATGATCCCAAAGGTTCTGAACAGCTGGGTCAAGAACTGCTGTTGGCGCAACCTTTCCATTTTCATTCTCCTTTTGGTATCGGCTCCAGATTATGTGCCCAGCTGCTCTGTCGGGTCAATTTCAAGTCCAGAGGACACACAAGTTATCGCCAAAGCGAATTCAAAACGAAGGGATGACGCCGTCCAATTGCCCCAATTGTAGTCATAAAACCTCCGGCAGAGCCGGGAGTTTACCTAAATGTAATTATTATTGACAGCAATGGTCGTGCCCATGATTCCGGTGTAAGAACTCGTTTAGCTCCTTTGCCGATTCTTGACCCTCTTTGCCCTTTCTGAGATAGTGGTTGGTTGATGTCCAATGGAGAAACCCAATGATTCCTTTTTCCAAAACCTTCCGCACAACAGCGTACTCACGACGAGCTTTTCTAAGAACTTCAGTCTTCGCTACTGGCACAATATGTTTGAACCATGGCGTGTCGAGCAGTGCCGCTCAACCGGCAAGAACAAAGAAGGAACCCATCAGCCCCAAAGACACCGTCATCCAGCTCTTCAACGGGAAAGACCTGACCGGCCTTTACACTTGGCTGAAGGATTCCAAGTACGAAGATCCACGCAAGGTTTTTGGGGTTAGCGACGGCCACTTGCGAATCTCAGGTGAAATCGCCGGCTATATTGCCACCATGGATGAATACAGAGACTACCACCTGATCGTCGAGTACAAATGGGGTTCAAAGACCTACGGGAGCAAGACGGTCAGAAACTCCGGCATTCTGATGCATGCCATCGGCCCCGACGGAAACCCAAGCCCCTGGATTTCGTCAATCGAATGCCAAGTGGCTCAAGGCTGCGTCGGAGACTTTATAGTCATCCGCGGCAAGAACCGGGATGGTTCCATTGTTCCGGTCACTATCACCAGCGACACGATTCTAGGTCCCGATGGCAATACCCGCTGGAAAAAAGGAGGTAAGCCCACTGTCTATGCGGGAAAACAATTCTGGTGGTCACTTCACGACCCGGACTTTAAGGAACTGATTGATACGCAAGGCAAGAATGACGTAGAAAGCCCACTGGAAGAATGGACCCGAGTGGAATGTGTTTGCGACGGAAATCGGATCACCGCCATCGTCAACAATGTGACTGTCAACGAGTGCTATAACGTCTTCCCCTCGGCTGGCAAGATCTTGCTTGAATCCGAAGGCTTCGAGATTCTCTTTCGTAAATTTGAATTGCACCCGTTGTAGGAATTAAGATTAGCCACCCGACATTGATCACCCCTTCGATATATTCTGCGAGCCGCGGGGTCTTCTCGATACTGCAAGTGCTAATACGGGAGTGTAAGTGTCAATTGGCAAGAAATCATTTCTGTTGACCCAAATATAAGGAGAGCCGCCATGATTCGGAGTGCCAGCCCCAATACTACCCAACCTTCTTCACGCCGCCGATTCCTCAAGACCTCTGCTGCAACGGTTTTGACTGGGGCCGCGT
>DATKMG010000614.1:0-7015 GCA_035541995.1 Terriglobia bacterium | reverse complement strand
GGGGCTGGGGATTGAGTTTAATCAGAAGGCGATTGAGAAGTACGGGACCAGGCTGGTCTAGCCCGTGGAGACCTCACTAGTTTCTGTCGCCAAACCCAAACGGTGAGTGGCCACGGCTGGCCATTGCCTTTGGAGTGCGGTGGCAAGCGAGGGACAGCCGTCCCACGCCCGACACCGCTATGGTTCTGCAGGAAGGGTGAACCAGGGTGAGCGAGGAAATAGAGTTTGGCTGCCAGCCAAAGCGCCGTCGCCGCTGAGCTCTGCCGGCGCAGTCCAAAGCGGACATTCCGTTCGCCCAGCGGCGTCAGATCCACGGCAGGATGGGATTGAAGCGTTTCGCGACAGAAACTCACTGAAGGGTATAATCCCATGGAGGTTGCAGGGAAGCGATAAAGAAGGAGGTTCGTCGATGCAGCGAACAGCAACCTATTGGGTCTGGATTGCCGCGATCGTATTGGGTATGAGTTCTATTGAGACACCCCTCTTAGGGCACGAGGCTTCACACCTGGCCATTTCCACTACAATGCGAGCCAGCACTGCCCCCTCCGTAACGGCCGCATCCGCCAAAGGAATCAGTGGTCAGGGAAAAATGCGGTTCAAGGTGTTTTCCACGTCCGAACAACTACCGGAAGAGGCCAGAAAGGTCCTGGTTTCAGCACATGGGGGTTTTGCAGTGGATCATCGGCCGGGGAAAGAAGAAACCTATTTTGCGCTTCCGGGAGCAGGAATCCTCCAGATCAGCCCCGACTTGAAAAGGATTCGAATATTGGAGACTGCAGCCAACATGAAAAGTGTCAATCTGCACAATACCACCGTCTGGTACGGTGTAGACGGCAATCCCTATCTGGTTTTCCCAGCCAACGATGCCGGAAAAGTCTTTACGACGACGCTGGATGGAAGGCTGCTTCACACGCTGGAAACACCAACCTCTAACGACGATCTCGGCCAGCCTGCCGTCAATGATTATTTCCTCGGGGGAGGCAATTTCGCTCCGACCGACGTTGAGTACCTGGATGGTCTTTATTACATCACCACGGGCTATTCAAATCTGGATTTTGTATTGACAGCTCGAATACTCAGCCTGAACCCGTTCCGGGCCATCTGGCACGATCTGGCCTTCGGCGGCAGAGGGAATGGGCCAGGTCAATTCGAAACCGGACATGGCATCACCGTACCCCCCGGGAAGAAGCGGCTGGATGTTGCGGACCGGCCCAATTCGAAGATAGATCGTTTCACCCGCTACGGTCAGTATCTCTCCACTCTGAAGCTACCTCTCGGCTCCTTGCCTTGCGACATCAACTATCTGGGCCATTTGGCAGTAGTTCCGGCCCTGGACGGGCCAGATCGCGGCAAGGGTGCTCCAATCTACATCCTTGAAGATGACCAGTTGATTTCCACGGTCATGCCCAAAGAGGAACTCGGGCTTGCCAATTTCCAGCACATTCACAACGCCGTTCTCCGCCAAGTTGGCAGCAAGCTCTATATCATCGCACAGGCGTGGAACCCGGGCGACTTTGCCATTTTGGAACAGGTGAGCGAATAGGTTGAGGTTATGGACTCCTTTGGTTTTCATCCTCTGGTCAGCCAATGGTTCAGAAAGCGGTTTGCCGCACCGACGCCTCCCCAAAATGGGGGCTGGCCGCACATTATCGCCGGTGAACACACCTTGATAGCCGCCCCAACCGGTTCGGGAAAGACCCTGGCCGCCTTTCTCTGGGCCATCAACGGGCTGATTGAAGAGGCCACCAACGGGACCTTGGAAGAAAAGACTCAAATCGTTTACGTTTCGCCCTTGAAGGCTCTTGGGAACGACGTTCAGAAGAATCTGCAAACCCCGCTTTCCGAAATCATGGCGATGGCTTCTGCTTCGGGCAGGGCATTGCCTGAAATCAGGGTTGCCGTGCGCAGCGGGGATACACCCGCCAAAGAACGTCAAGGGATGCTTCGCCGTCCTCCTCACATCTTGATCACCACTCCCGAATCCCTGTATATCCTCCTCACAGCCGAAGGGAGTCGTCAGTTCCTGCATTCCTCGCGGACGGTGATCGTCGACGAAATCCACGCCGTCGCAGGAGATAAGCGCGGTTCCCATTTAGCTTTATCCCTGGAGAGACTCGATGTATTGGCATCCCGCCAACTGCAGCGTGTTGGCTTAAGCGCCACCCAGAAGCCCATCGAAGAGATTGCCCGTCTTCTGGTCGGAAGCGAAAACGTCCTCCCCGATGGGTCAGTCCGTTGTGCCATTGTGGACGAAGGACACCGCAGGAATCTTGATTTATCCATTGCCGTTCCCGACCGGGAATTAGGGCCAATAGCGCTCAACGAGATCTGGGCGGAAACCTATGACCGGATTGCCTCCCTGGGACGAAATCATCGTTCAACGCTGGTCTTCGTCAATACCAGGCGACTGGTTGAGCGAGTTTCCTATCAGCTCGAAGAGAGGCTGGGGTCCGGCAAGGTAGCCGCCCATCACGGAAGTTTGTCGCGCCCCACGCGTCTTAGAGCGGAAGAAGGATTAAAGACCGGCGCCATCCCTGTCGTCATCGCCACGGCTTCACTCGAGCTGGGCATCGATATCGGCCACGTTGACCTGGTTTGCCACGTGGGTGCACCACGCTCACTGGCCAGTATGCTCCAGCGTATCGGCCGTTCAGGACACTGGCTGGGAGGTATTTCCAAAGGAATCCTTTTCCCGCAGACTCGCGACGAACTGATGCAGTGTGCGGCTGCCGTTCGCGCCGTTCGGGCAGGCGAACTTGATCGGGTCAACCTTCCACAAAAACCATTGGATATTCTCGCCCAGCAAATCGTGGCCACACTGGCAAGCGGGGAGATGCTGGAGGAAGAGATGTGGCAGCTCTGCCGACGGGCCTATCCCTATCTGCATCTCTCTCGCAAGGAATTCGACGACCTCCTTCACATGCTCTCAGAAGGGATTTCAACTCGTCGCGGACGCGGCACTGCATTGATCCACCGGGACCGGGTCCGTGGCCGGCTAAGGGCCCGCCGCGGTGCTCGCCTGGCTGCCATTACCGGTGGCGGCGCCATTCCTGATGTGGCTGACTATGATGTGATCCAGGAGCCTTCCGGAACTTTCGTAGGCAAAGTGAACGAAGACTTTGCGGTGGAGAGCATGGCCGGCGATGTCTTTCTTTTGGGAAATCAATCCTGGCGAATCCGGCGGATTGGCTCGGGCAAGATACGTGTTGAAGAAGCACATGGAGCAGCCCCGAACATTCCCTTCTGGCTGGGGGAAGCCCCTGCGCGAACACCGGAGCTGTCGAAGGCGGTCTCAGACCTCCGCGAGAGAATTGCAGAAATGATCGAAGGGCCTATCGCTCCCTCTGGAAATGCTAAGGCGAGCCCGGCTGCCGATGGCATAACCTGGCTTTGTGAACACTGCGGCCTGGACCGCTCAGGGGCGGAACAACTCATCACCTATATTCGCGAGACGTCAGCCGTTCTTGGTGTTGTCCCGGCAGGGCGAACCGTGGTGGCCGAACGTTTCTTTGACGAATCCGGCGGTATGCAATTGATACTGCATGCGCCGTTTGGGGGGCGAATCAATCGTGCCTGGGGATTGGCATTACGGAAGCGCTTCTGCTTGACCTTCGATTTTGAGCTGCAGGCGGCTGCGACGGATGATGGTCTGGTGCTCTCTTTGGGGGAACAACATAGCTTTCCTCTCTCGAGCGTAGCCTCTATGGTACGGTCCCATTCCGTAAAGGCCGACCTGATCCAAGCCCTGCTGGCCTCTCCGATGTTTGGGAATCGTTGGCGGTGGAATGCTACTCGGGCTCTGGCACTTCTCCGGTTCGGGGGAGGAAGAAGGGTTCCAATGCCGATTCAACGGATGCGTGCCGAAGACTTGCTCGCGGCTGTGTTCCCTGCCCAGGTGGCTTGCCAGGACAATCACGCGGGCCCCATCGAGCTGCCGGATCATCCACTGGTCAATGAGACGATTAAAGATTGCCTCCACGAACCCATGGATTTGGAGGGATTCACGACACTTCTTCAGGAGATTGAGCGCGGTGAAATCAAGATCATCCCTCGCGACACGCCGGCCCCCTCGCCGATGTCCCACGAAATCCTAAATGCCAACCCCTATGCCTTCCTGGACGATGCCCCCCTGGAAGAGCGCCGGGCTCGGGCCGTATCGTTGAGAAGAATCGACCCGGAACTCACCGAGCTTGGCGGCCGGCTCGACCCTCTCGCAGTTGAGGAAATAAGGTCTCAACTCTGGCCGGATGTCCGAAATCCTGACGAGTTGCACGATGTTCTCTTGAGCCTTGTCTTGTTACCCGTTTCTGAATCGCCTTCCTGGGACGAATTTGCACGGGAACTTATCCAACAGGGAAGAGTGACTTGTGCCTCATGGAAATCTTCAGAAAAAAAGACGCAGCAGGCCTATGTCTCCATCGAGCGCGTAGCATGGGTCACAAATCTCTTTAAAGGAGTCCATTGGGACCCGGAGCTGCACGTGCTCGAATGGTGCTGTAGCGAGGGTAAAGAAAGAGACCCGGAGGAGACAATCGCTCTGCTGGTCCAGGGCTGGATGGATGTCCTTGGCCCGACAACGGCTGCAGCACTGGCAGACCGACTTGAAATCACACGAAGCCGGATACAGGCGGCCCTCTTGAGATTGGAGACCCAGGGGCAAATTCTACGCGGCCAGTTTGCCTCGGTGAGTGAAGAAGAATGGTGTGAGCGCCGAATTCTGGCTCGAATCCATCGTCAGACAGTAGGGAAATTACGGAGGGAAATAGAACCCGTCAGTTCAGCCGATTACATCCGCTTTTTATTGAACTGGCAACATTTGGAGCCGGGCACCCAGCTTCATGGCAAACAAGGAATCCTCGAGATAATTCAACAACTGCAAGGGATCGAATTTCCCGCCCCTGCGTGGGAGCAGGAAATTCTGCCCCGACGAATCGTACAATACGACCCGGCCGATCTGGAAAGCCTGTGTCTCTCCGGTTTGATCGGCTGGGGTAGACTGAGGATCCAGGGAGAGGAACTCGCTTCAGAGGGAGAGATTCAAATGGAGGAGGATCAAAGACGGCCTGCTCGTCGGCGCCAAAAGCCCTCCCGTTCTGCCCCTCTTGGGTTCTTTCTTCGTGAGAA
The DNA here is from genome assembly GCA_035541995.1 of Terriglobia bacterium. Lineage (GTDB taxonomy): Bacteria > Acidobacteriota > Terriglobia > Versatilivoradales > Versatilivoraceae > DATKMG01. The sequence continues at coordinate 1,891 of DATKMG010000614.1, read as the reverse complement.
TCTGCACCAGTTTTTGGATTTGTCTTCCGGCTCATCCTCTGATCTATTCGGTCTTTCCGCCGTTGCCCGAGATGTCTTGGTTTTTTTGGAACATTTTGGCGCCTCTTTTTTACAGGAGATCACGCGCAGAACAGGCAGGCTGGCTGCAGAAGTGGAGGATGCTCTCTGGGAATTGGTGAGCCGGGGCCTGGTGACAGGCGATGGAGTGGCGGGATTACGAACCTTGTTGCTGCCCCCTCAAAAGAGACGGCTGCCGACGCAACGCTTCCGAGTTGTCAAAGGGGGGGCCTCGCCGGGTCGCATGATGCCAGTCGGCCGTTGGTCCTTACTGCGGCGGCTCTTGGAGGCAACTGACGTAAGCCCACAATCCGGATCTTCGGCTCGACAGCAGGGGCTTTTGTCCTCGTCAGCTCCCGGAGGTCTTGCTAAAGCGGCCCGAGAAACAGATGGACCAAGCGAAGTCTCACCTACTGCCGAAGCCCTGGCCCGACAATACCTCCGCAGATATGGCATCGTCATTCGGGAAGTACTTTCGCGGGAAACACTGTTTCCGGGATGGCGGAATCTCCTGAAGATCTACTGGCGAATGGAAGCCCGAGGGGAAATTCGGGGCGGACGATTCGTGGATGGATTCCCCGGTGAGCAGTTTGCCTTGCCCTTGGCGATAGATGCTGTGCGATCCCTTCGCAGGGAATCACTCGGAGCGAGAACAGTAACCCTCGTGTCTTCGGCAGACCCGCTTAATTTGGTTGGGATCATCACACCCGGTTCTAAGATTTCCCCGTTTGCCAATCTGACCATCGCTTATCAGGATGGGGTCCCAGTGGGAATCGGTGAGCTGGGCGAAGTGCTGAGCCGATTGCAGGGAAAAATGCCGAGCAAAGGGCAACGGTGAGCGCTGCCTGGCAACAGAGTGCCCCATGACTATTCAGGTCAACACGGTCGATGAAAGTAGCAGTCTGGGGAGGAGTGTGGGAGCCGACCTCCGAGCGGCGATCAGTTTAACCCGGGGGTCGCCGCGCAGGAGCGCTGCTCCCACATTAAAACCACATTTTCATGAAAGAAGGCCCTTGCGTCGCTAAGACAAGCACAATTCAGAGAAGTAATGGCTCGGTTTCTTGAGACCGTCCTACCTATCCTCCTTCTTGAATGCCCAACCAAGCAGGATTCCCGTTCCGAGTGCAATAAGAAGGGCATTGAGAGGTTCTCTTCGCGTATATTCCAGCACTCTGTTCTTTGCACTTACCCAAACGGAGTCCAATGCTTCATCCAGATTTCGTCCTGCCGAATCGGCAGCATTGGCGATCCTTTCTGAAACCTCTCTAGCCAGTCTTTCGCCTTCGAAGGCAACGACGTGTCCTACCCTCGTTATGTTCTCCATCTCAATCCTCCCCCAGAGTTCTAGTGTTGGTTGAATTAAGGTGATCTTGGAAGTTCCCCCCGTAGTTCATATTGTACAGTAGGAAATCAGTTTTCTGCACTTTGCGAGTGGAACTAGCAAGCATCTCGTATCAGCAGCTCAAGCTGTATTGGAATCAAGAATGTCCTATAATGTTCTGGAGTTCGGGAAAGCTTCCAGATGTTTTTCAGGTCCTACCAATGCAACGTCCCTGGAGAGTTCCGGGCCCAGTGCATCCCGGGAATTATTCCCGGGGCTAATCCGTTTGCCCAGGACAAGGGCAATTTCAACCCTGAGCAGCCACTCTTTAATGCGGATTCCTTTGAATCGAAGGACTCTTTTAATTTCTACTGGGGGCAAGGGCCTCGCATGTCCAACGTTCGCGGATTTGGTTACCACAACCATGATCTGTCGTTGTTGAAAAACACCCGGATCAGTGAAGGAATCAACCTCCAGTTTCGGGCCGAGTTCTTCAATGTCTGGAACTGGCAC
>DATKMG010000613.1:0-4804 GCA_035541995.1 Terriglobia bacterium | reverse complement strand
CTCGGAGGGGCACCACGTAACATGAAAATATCAATGTGGGAGCCGCGCTCCGCGCGGCGAAGTCCTCGGCCAAATTATGGTCGCCGCTCGGAGATCGGCTCCCACACTAAAAAGGATTTTCAAGAGAGGCATATTGACTGTTGCGCCAGTGGCTCTTCTGTTGGCGGTCGGAAGACGCTTAATGGGAGATAGCGAGGATTCCTTAGAGCATCTGAAGACAAGAATAGCCTCGGTTTCCCTATCATGAAAGAAACCCGCCGCACCTTCATAAAATCCACGTTTGCAGTCGCTACTGCAGGACTACCGGATTCTCTCGGTTCAGGTAAGACGGACCAACCCCCGTCTCCCTGGTATCGGCGCACCGTCCGCTGGGGTCAGACCAACATTACGGAAAAGGACCCGATTCGTTACGACATCAACTGGTGGCGGCAGTACTGGAAAAAGACGCAAGTGCAGGGGGTCATCATCAATGCCGGCGGTATTGTGGCGTACTACCCCAGCCGGTATCCCTTGCATCGCCGTGCCCAGTTTCTCGGGGACCGGGATCTGTTCGGCGAGCTGGGCGATGCCGCTCATCAGGATGGGCTTGCGGTATTGGCCCGAATGGACTCGAACCGAGCCGACGAGGCATTCTACCGGGCCCATCCCGACTGGTTTGCACAGAATGTCAATGGGCAGCCCTATCGAGCCGCTGATAAATACGTGGCTTGCATCAACAGTCCCTATTACGAACAGTATCTGCCGGACATTCTGCGAGAGATTATCGAGCGATCCCATCCCGAGGGGTTTACTGACAACAGTTGGGCCGGACTCGACCGTGACAACATATGCTTTTGCGAGCACTGTGCACAGAGATTTCGTGCCCATTGCGGAGAGCCGATTCCTCGAAAAGCAGAATGGAACGATCCGGTCTTCCGTCAGTGGATCCAATGGAACTACAAGCGTCGTCTGGAGATTTGGGACTTGAACAACCGGACGACCCAGACGGCTGGCGGACCAGACTGCATCTGGATTGGAATGAATAGCGGCTCGATCAGCGAAGAGAGTCGTACATTCCGTGACCTCCGCGAGATTGGCAAACGGGCGCAGATTCTCCTGTTGGATCACCAGGCCAGAAATGACGCCACGGGTTTCCAACAGAACGGGGACACCGGCAAGAGAGTCCACGGCTTATTGGGCTGGGAGAAACTGATGCCCGAGAGCATGGCCATGTACCAGGCCGGTCGCCATCCCTTCCGCCTGTCCAGCAAGCCGACGGCTGAAGCACGCATGTGGATGATCGAGGGCATTGCGGGTGGGATTCAGCCCTGGTGGCACCACGTCGGCGCTTACCACGAGGATCGCCGCATGTATCGCACTGCGGAGCCGCTGCTTCGCTGGCACAAGGCGAACGAGGAAGTTCTCATCAATCGCCAACCTGTGGCCACGGTTGGCATCGGCTGGTCCCAACGTAACACCGACTTCTATGGACGCGATGCCCCCGAAGACCTGGTCGATTTGCCCTATGATGGAATGATGCAGGCGCTGATCCGCGCCAGGATTCCATACCTGCCGGTTCATCTTGACCACCTCGACAAAGACGGCGCAACGCTGACGCTCCTGATCCTTCCGAATGTGGCTGCCATGTCAGGTGAGCAGGTTTCAAGCGTGCGGCGATTCGTCGAGCGAGGTGGTTCATTGATCGCTACCGGAGTTACTAGCCTTTACGACGAATGGGGCGAGCCGCGCAAGGATTTCGCTTTGGCAGACCTGTTCCTATCCCACATTCATGGGAGCCGCTTGGGAACGGCCGACTCCCCGGAACGGCAATGGGCGGCAGGATCCTTTCATACATACCTCAGGCTTGCGCCAGAACTGCGCGCTGAGGTCGACGGACCAAAGGCTGGAGACGAACCGGTTCCTCGAGGGGAGCGTCACCAGGTTCTTGAGGGGTTCGAAGAAACTGATATCCTACCTTTTGGAGGAATGATCGAGACCATTCAAACCGACCCTGGGAGCATCGTCCCGATGACATTTATCCCGCCATTCCCGGTCTATCCACCGGAGACGGCATGGATGCGAGAGCCAAAGACTGAGCTACCCGGCCTCATCTTAAGCAGTCATACAAAGGGAGGCCATATTGCCTACATGCCCGCCGACATCGACCGGCGCTTCGCTCGCGACAATCTACCCGATCACGGCAATCTGCTGGCAAACCTTGTCCGCTGGGCCGCTCAAGATAAGATCCCTCTCAAGGTTGACGGGCGTGGTTTGATCGACTGTCACATTTACCTGCAGCCGGGCCGTGTCATTCTCCATTTGGTTAACCTGACCAGTGCCGGTACCTGGCGGGCCCCCGTCGACGAATTAATCCCCATTGGCCCGCTTCAGGTCAAAATCCGATTGCCTGATGGTGTGCGGGGAAATCGAGCCCAGTTCCTGGTATCAAAGACTACTGCGTCCCTGATCGTGGATCACGGGTGGGGGGCCTTTCAAGTTCAATCGATCCTGGACCACGAGGTGGCACTGATTTCGTAGGTCGCAACGGCTAGGCAAGCTAATCATCAAGGAGGACGAATGTCGATCATAAATGTTCGTTTTAAGTGGGCTTGGATGGTTCTTTTACTGCAATTGTTGCCAATGTGCAACGTGCAATCCGCCAGCGCAGCTGAAGCGGTTGATTCGTTTGAGCAAGTCAAACGATTGGGCCGGGGAGTGAACATTCTCGGGTATGACCCCATTTGGAAGAACTTCGACAAGGGCCGTTTCAAGGAGAAGCATTTCAAGCTGATCCGTAACGGTGGCTTCCAGACCGTACGCATCAACTTGCATGCCCTTCAGCGTATGAAGGCCGAGAACGGCTACAAACTGGGAGATGCCTGGCTCAACACCCTGGATTGGGCGGTTAAGAATGCCTTGGCGAACAATCTCATGGTCATCCTGGACCTTCACAACTACACCGACATTGCCAAGGATCCGATGGGATTCAAACCACGCTTCCTGGCGTATTGGAAGCAAATCGCCGCACGGTTCCAGCAGGCCCCCAACACCGTAATCTTCGAGATCCTTAACGAGCCTAACGGAAGGCTGACTCCACAGCTCTGGAACGAGTTTCTGGGCGAGGCCATGGCAATTATCCGCGCATCCAACCCGATACGCACGGTAGTCATTGGTCCACCCTCCTGGAACGGCATTGACCATCTCCAGGAGCTAGCGCTCCCCGAGGAGGATCGCAACATCATTGTGACCGTCCACTACTACGAGCCCATGGAATTTACCCATCAGGGCGCGCCATGGGAGAAGGAAACAGCCCACCTCTCCGGAGTGCAGTGGGGCAGTGAGGAAGAGAAGAGAAGAATGGAGAGAGACTTCGCCGGCGTGCAGAAATGGTCGCTCGACCATCACCGTCCCATCCTGCTCGGCGAGTTCGGCGCCTATGAAAAGGCCCCCATGGAGTCGCGGGCCCGCTACACAGAACACGTCGCTCGTACTGCAGAATCACTGGGCTGGGCCTGGACCTATTGGCAGTTCGATGATGACTTCATCCTCTACGACATCGACAAAGATCAGTGGGTAGAGCCAATCCGAAAAGCCCTGATCCCATAATCAAAAGCCAACCGCGCCTCTGCGGTTGGCTTTTGGCTCCGGTCACAGGCCACATTTAGTGTTATTGCCTTCGTGGAGAGAAATGGGTGAGCTTCATTGTGATCCGTGGATGTGATCGCCGATCCGCCGCATCCATGCCAGCTCTTCCTCGCTCATTGGTCCCCGGTCTAGGGCCGCCAGGGCCTCGCGCATCTGTTCCGCATTGGCGGGGCCGGCCAGGCAAACGTCTACCCGGGGTTGACTCAAAACGAAGCGGTAACAGTCGCTGGCCCGCGGCGTGGGCTCACCGGGGGGGATCTTTGCGGGATTGATCAGTCTCCCCCAACGCGTGGCAGTGTAGGCCACCATACCAGGCCGATTGGGTATCTCCAGATGGGGAAAGATTTCGCTATCGGCTCCCCGGTGAGCGGCGCTGTAGCGGAGCATCAGGATGTCCAGCACACCTTCCCCGATGTAGCGCTGGAATGTGGAACGGCGGTGACAGGAAACGGCAAGAAACCGAACCCGCCCCTGCTCGCGCAACCGCAGCGCTGCATCCATGATCCGAGATGACGGCGGCTTATTGTGGAGCCCCAGTAGGAGCACGTCGGCATGATCCAGCTTCAAACGACTGAGTCCGCGCTCGAAACTGCGGGTCAGCCAACCTCCAAGGCGGGCGTAACTTTGAATCACGATCACCAGGTCTTCGCGGTTTCGCTGCGCAAGCCGGCGGATCCCCTCGCCGAAGCTTTCCCTGCGCATCGATCCCCAATACAGGTAGTTCACACCCCTCTCTTGGTAGGCTTCCTGGACAGCATCAGCTCCGATCCCATAGGACGAACCTAAGCCAATCCGACTGACTTGAAGACCGGTTCGTCCCAATAATATCCGTTGACGAAAATCCTTGGTCGGGACTGTCATCAATGCCTCCTTTTAGTGCAAGACAGTGATCAGATACCAGGGTGTCACTTGTCGCCCGATCGGGAGTTGCCAGCTGTTGAGTATCTTTGTTGCCCTGATCCCGGGCTCGAGTCTACGACCCGCCCCATCAAGCGGAAAGATGTCGACTTGCTTGGCGCCGTTAAGGTCAAGCAGCGTGATGGTACCGGTGACAGGCTCGACCAGGATGGGCCCCGTGCCTGTTTCCACCAGAGAAGTGCGCTCCTTGTTCCATTTCATGCCTGTGTTTCCGGTGCGCGCGCCGGTGGTCAAGAGGAGTTTCTCCGCCTCTGCCACCGGC
>DATKMG010000612.1:0-4972 GCA_035541995.1 Terriglobia bacterium | reverse complement strand
TTGCCATAATAGCCATAGTAGTAATAAGGTTCGACTTCAGGCGGTTTTGACAGGGTCCAGACAATCTTCAGGTAACGTGTCCGTGCCAGGTCCAGATCCGAAGACCCTGCCCACCAGTCCAGAGCCGCCTGGTAGTAGATCCAAGCCTGGCTCCAGTTGCGGGAGTTGCGGCGGGACCACCAGAAATCTCCTAAAGATTCCTGAACCTCGACCCACACACGGTCCCGGTCTTCAACCCGTTGGATGTCCCTGATCAACATCTCCAATTGCTGTCTGGCCTGGTCAAGCTTGGTCGTGTCGGCTGAGTTCGTCGCTGCCTCCGAACGCCATAAAGTATCTGCTTGCCGGAAATCCACCCATCGAGCTTGAGTTGAGGAAAGCTCTTTTTTGTTGATCTTTGTGTAGAGCGAGTGGGCCAATGCGTAAGATCCGCTCTCGAAGTACCGTTCGGCTTCCTTTTTGAGATCCTGGTAGGTAGTCTGCGATTTCTCAATAGCCGTCTGCGAGATAAGCATGATGAAAGTGAGCAGAACTCCGCCGATAATAATTATTCTCATGTGACCTTCTCCAAGGCTGAGATTCTTGGTGCGCTCGAGGGGAACCATGCTCTCCTTTGATTTCCTCTGGAGCAGCCGCCCCCTGCATTCAAAGGAAAGACGATACCACAACGGCTTCTTGCAGAATTTCTACAATCTTTTAGATGAGATTTTCTTGAGAAATGTTCCCGGAATCGCGAGCAATAAAAATGGCCTGAGCGCCGGGTGGCCTCACCAAGCCCGGTCATGGCTCATTTTGAATGGGTTGCTGATTTTCTCCAGCAGGACAATATCTGCCAGGAAAAAGGATACGGGCTTGCGTCCGTTCTCGCTCTAGTCGCCGGGCTTCACTCAAAGACATTTCGAGCACAATTACGGGATCGGCACCGATTTCGACATCTACGACGCAAGCTCGGAGCAGTTTGAAACAGTTGCCGATCTAGGGGCTTCGCAGCCGGAATTACTCGGTCAGTACAACTTGGATCGGGGCGGTCAGAGTCATCTTCCCCCACAATACTTTCATTATGACTTCCTTAGGCTTGTCCTTCTGATGTTGAAAGGTGACTGTCAGTTTTTCAGAAGGTGTATTGGACACCTCGAAAGTTACAGGAACCTTAAATTGGACAGGGGCTTTTTCAATCTGGAAACCGTCCAGGCGGGCTGCCCTCACCTTGACAGGATCGATGAAAGCCAGATTCCATTGATTGCCATCGCCGGATCTATAGATTCCCAGGTAGTAGGAACCGATTGGAACTTCCTTGCCCCCGAGCTTCAGGGGCAAACTGGTGTCCAGAACTGTCCAGAAGTTATTTCCCATTCTCCACACTTTGCCCTTGGTCATGGCATCAAACTTGGCGGGATCGTCGTACTCTTTCTTCCAGAGAGGGCGCCCGTAGTCGATGGCAAACTCGCCGGCTGCGGAATCCTTTGCCGAGTCCCAATATAGAACGCGCGTCGAGGCCCGTTCATCAGGCGTCTCGCCACCAAAGGCGCCGATTGAACTTTTTTTCTCTTGGGCCTGATGCACACCGCAACACGTCAATAACACAAGAACAAACAAAGCCATCTTCATGCACCACCTCCTCAGAGATAGTTGGATTCGTTGCTCAGATTATACCTGAGCAAGGAAAAATTACGGAGGGATTGTCTCAGTGACCAGTCAGCCTCATCACGGCTGACAGCAAGGCAATTTCATGAAGGTTGCACGGTGGATATCAACCCATAGAAATTCGAGGATATCTACTCGGCAAAACCAGAAGACTTTCAAAAGGTGACCGAGCGGGTCCACCGTTCGCGGGGCGCACCTTCGCACGTCAATATCTGGATACTCCTCGGGCAAACGGCTGAGTCTGGCCCATAATTGGGCGCCCGCTATTCCGCCACCACCTGGTATTGCTCCAGCTTACCGTCAGGCATTTCGTAGGTCCACACTCTTAGCGTTTTCTGAGGGAGCCTCACCCGATACGCACACATCGTCATGCCACCTCGAAGCTGCTGCGCAGTCTGGGTAAACTCTTGGGCAGCTCCCAACCGAGCAAGACTGCTGGCGAAATCCTTCAACGCTTGCTCGCTGAAATAGCTGTTGGCGTTCTGGGTGAACAACGAACGTTTGATTGACCCTTGCTGCAAGCCCTCGAAGATCTTGCGGGCCTGTTCTAGATGTGAGAAGTGTTTTACGGGCGGTAGCACGGACCCGATTCCCAAGCCGAAGGCTTTTCAATATTGGAAAGAAGCGCCGCGACGGAGCGCGGCGCCCACCTTCAAATCTGTGTTTTCGAGAAGACCCTTGAGAAGCCATTTATGGCAAGACGGGGGAGGATGGACAATACGCAGCCAGCAGGCGTGACATCAGGGGACCCGCTTCAGTTCGATGCTGCCATTGACAGTCTTCATCGTCAGTTGACGGCCTCCATTCCCTATCTTCCCGCTCAGCCGTCTTGGATTGATCTTCCCTTGCACTGTGACGGGAAAATCGGAGGAAATATGGCCGTTTACCGTCTCGGCACTGAATTCTGCATTGACGTCAGCAGGCAGTTCGACTTTGATGCCTCCGTTGACAGTCTCAAACTGCAAGGGACCCTCCCAGTTGGGCTCCCGCATCGAAGCATTGATGCCACCATTGACAGTTTTGGCCTGCACCTTACCAAGGGTCGACAGATCAAGTCCTCCATTCACGCTATATCCTTCAGCATCCGCTTTAAGTCCACTGGCCCTAATTCCCCCATTGACGGTCCGCCCGATAAAGCGAACCCCTGCCGGAACACGGATAGTGAAGTTCACTTGTACATCGTTGTCTCTGGTATTCATCCTGCCGCCTTCTCCAGGCTTGCATTCATTGGGCTTTGAAGAATCGTTGCTCGGGTAAACTGCACAGACCGTAACTCCCTGGTCATGCTTCACTACCTCGATCTTCACCTGCTTGGGGTCACTTCGATGCCCCTTCTTTTCGGCCACCACTTCGACCTGAGTGCCTGTTGTTTCTTCAGCGCGGATACCTCCATTGATCCCCTTGATCTCGATGGACTGGCCCGCCGGGACGGTTCCACTCCAACGAAATTCGTCTTGTGCGTCAGCTGCGACAGCTATTGCAGGCCACCCGGGGATAGTGACCGCAGAGCACACCAACAGCAGTTCAGCCCCGAAGGCAGAGAGGCCAGCCAGTTTCAAGCATTTGGCAGTGGGTTGAGTCATGACAATCCTCCAAGAGTAATAACCACGAATTCATTAGCTTCAATGAGAAAGGCCCTGAAAGAGAAGACTGCGCAAACAGCCTGGAATCACCTGCAATCTTCAGACTTGTCAGCATTGCCTTTCTTGAGCTGGATTTCTCCGCTGAAAGACTCCAATGAAACTTGAGTCTTTCCGTCTCCATAACGGCCTACCAGGCGCCGGTTTACTGCACCTTGCCGTTCAGGGGACTCGACGGTCAGGGTAAAGTCGGTTTCGATATCACCACTGTACGTCGACAGGGCCGCAGTGAAACCCGGCACAGATCCTGCCAGGTTCATCCGCGCCTCGCCCGAGAAGGATTTCAGCCGATAATGCCCCGTAGGGCGGAGTATTCCGTTGAATCGCACGTCGCCGCTAGTGGTGGTAGCCTCGACGTCACCGCCGATTCCTTCCAGGCTAATTGATCCGCTGACTGTGTTACTTTCGGCCCGGCCCTTGACGCATTCCAAACGCACATCTCCACTGATCGAGATCGCCTTGGCATCGCCACTGGCATTCTTCACGGTGATTTCCTGGCTCGTGCTGCTGGCGTTGACCAACCCTTTGACGTTCTCGGCAGAGACTCCACCGCTGATGGTCTTTACAAACAGATCACCCCCGATATTTCGCGCTGTAATCTTGCCACTGTTGGTACGAGCTGTTACGGCTCCTTCTGTGTCTGCGACGCTGACATCCCCACTGGTCGTCTTGGCCTCCGTTGGACCGGCACGGAGGATCTGGATATTCCCACTGCTCGTGTTGACCAGCGTCCTGCCTGATACTGTCTCCACACGGATATCCCCGCTAGTAGTCGAAGCATTAAGAGGGCCGACCTGCGAGATTTCCAGGTTTCCAGAGGTGCTGGTCACTCTGACTGCCCCCGCCACGCCATTGACTTTGATATCCTCCCCGCATTCCAAGGATTTGATTTCTGCATATCGCGGAACCTTTATTTCGAGATGAACATCAGATGCCGATCTGGGAGAGGGCGCAATGACTAGATGGTCAGCCGAGTCTTGAGAGATATCCACGCCCACGACTTTCCCTTGTCGCGTGGCCACCGCTTCCACGGTCTCCTGGTCCCACCCCTGGATCGCCACTGACCCTTTGGGATTGTGCACAGAAACTTGCCCGCCGCGTTCCAATTTGTGCTGGACGGGGGTCTCTGCTACAGCTTTCGGAGATGTCAAAAGCCCTTGTCCGAATCCAAGTACAAATACTAGCGACGTCTTCATTAATGTTTGATTCCACATAATTCCTTCTTCATATTAGAGATTCGCCAGCTCCTTGAGCACTTCCACTTTCTTGGCATATGCAGTCAGCATGTACTGAACGGCCACCGGATCCTGCGGATTTCTTCTTACGATCCGCCGTGTCTCTTCAATGTTGAGATCGATGGCGGCAATGGTCTCCTCAAGTCGAGCGTTGACGGCTGGATCCAGATGCGACCCCTTGCGCCGCAAGTCCTTCTCAAGCAGAGCAATTGCAGTCAGGTATTTGCTCTCGGCTTCCCGAACCAACTGCTCGACACTGGGCTGATGGGCGGTTGTTTTGGGTCGCTCCAATATGTGTGAGGGAACATTTCCTTGGACCGACTGCCGCGAGGCCGTGCTTCTTCCTTCTTTGTCCACCGCTGACGGCGCTTGAGGGTGAGATTGATTTGGAGGCACCTGCGACACCATCATCTCTTCCCGGGTTACTTGGTTAGACCGGAGGTTTCGATGCTT
>DATKMG010000611.1:0-23358 GCA_035541995.1 Terriglobia bacterium | reverse complement strand
TTCCTATCTACAACCTCACGCGCCCTGGGCTGGCGGTCTTCAGTTATCCCCTTTCTTCGACTCTGAGACTATTGGACCATCGAAGAGTCCCAGATGATGCGGAGAAGTCTGAAGAGCGCCAAGAAGAAGAGAGACAGGCCTTTCTGGACGTGGGCAAGGAAGAAGGCCTATTCAAGAAGGAGGAGGAACAACTTTTTCAATCAGTGGTGGAATTCGGGGACACGATTGCGGGGGACGTCATGACCCCCAGAACAGATATGGTGACTATTGAAGTCACGGCTTCTCTGCTTCGATTGAAGCAGCTCATGAAAGAAACCAAGTACTCCCGAATTCCCGTCTATCGCGGCCAGGTGGAGAACATCGAGGGGTTTGTCTATTTGAAGGATGTAATCGATATTTGGGACAAACCAGCCCAAGCCTCAACAATTGAACGCCTTATCCGCCCCATCTTATTTGTTCCTGAAACAAAGAGCGTTGCAGATCTTCTGAAGGAGCTCCAGCGCAAAGCTTCCCACATGGCAATCATCATCGATGAGTTTGGTGGGGTTGCCGGGCTGGTTACCATCGAAGACATCCTGGAGGAAATTGCCGGGGAAATCCACGACGAGGACGAGGCTGCAGAAATGGTGCCGATTTCTAAGGATGCGGATGGCCGCTACTTGCTCCCCGGTAACACTGACATTCACAAAGTGGAAGAGTTGTTTGGAGTAGCTCTCCAGAATGGAGAAAACAGCACCATTGGCGGATTTGTCAGTTCCTTCCTGGGCCGTGTGCCCCGCAAGGGGGAAAGGTTCCTTCACAACGGAGTTCAATTTGAAATCAAGGAGGCCGACCGAAGGAAGATCCATTACCTCCTGGCAAGTCAAGTCATTCCCTCCAAATCTCTGAGCGCTGATCCTGGCAAGGGATAATTCATGTTTAAGTCCGGCTATGCGACCCTGATCGGGAGACCCAATTGCGGGAAATCCACCCTGATGAATCAACTCCTAGGCGAGAAAGTTTCCATTGTTTCTGACAAGCCGCAGACCACGCGGGACCGGATTTTGGGGATCTTAACCCGGCCGACTGGACAGATTATCTTCATCGACACACCCGGAATCCATAAGCCCGCTTATGAACTCAACAAGCGCATGATGCAAGCTGTCCACGATTCATTCGAAGGGACCGATTTGGTGTTGCTCTTGGTGGACGCCGGTGTTTCTCAAGGCTCGGGGGATCGGTTTGTCTTGAATCTCATCAAAGAAAGGGCGCCAAAGACTCTCCTGCTACTTAACAAAATTGACCTCATCCGCAAGGACAAACTACTGCCACTCATCTCTTTCTACTCAAACAAGTTTGAGTTCCTTGAAATAGTTCCGATCTCTGCATTGAAACGCGACAATCTGGATTTGTTAGAATCTCTCATTTTCAAGCACCTCCCCGAAGGACCTGCCTATTATCCGGAGGATGACTTCACTGACCGACCGGAGCGATTCCTTGTGGCCGAATTGGTGCGGGAAAAGGTTCTTCAATACACCCGTGAGGAACTCCCCTATTCGACCACGGTTCTCATTTCCAATTATGAGGATCGAGAAAGGCTCGTCTTGATCCACTGCAATATCTTCGTGGAGAAGGAGTCACAGAGAAAGATCATTGTTGGCAGGCAAGGACAAACTCTGAAGAAGATCGGAATTGAGGCCCGCAAGGACATCGAGGATCGAGTGGGAAAGCAAGTTTATCTTGACCTTTACGTAAAGGTAAAGTCCCAATGGAGGGATGATTGTCGCTTTTTGGATAGTCTGAGGAGGGAAGCTCTAGGATCGTAACCGGATCTGGGCAGGGAATGCCAAGTCCGAGTGTAAAGTCATGTTTTGACTCCGCTGCTTTTCCTCCAAGGTGGAGTTCCAGGGCTGTGGACAATGAAGGTCCATGAAATATATCGCAGTATCCAGGGGGAATCTTCTTATTCCGGCCTTCCCTGTGTTTTTGTGAGATTGACTTACTGCAACCTGCGTTGCTCTTACTGCGACACGGCATATGCCTTCTATGATGGCAAAGACCTGACTGTTGATGAAGTTCTTGCGGAAGTCTCAACTCACGGAACACCTCTGGTAGAAATCACGGGGGGTGAGCCACTCCTTCAAAAGGAAGTGTATCCGTTGATGGATCGTTTGATTGGCTCAGGGTACACGGTTCTCCTCGAGACCAGCGGCAGCCTTGAGATCGGAGGTGTAAGTCTAAAGGTCGTCAAAATCATGGACCTGAAATGTCCGAGCAGCGGGGAGTGCCATCGTAACCTATATTCCAACATCGAGAAGCTCCAGCCCCACGACGAAATTAAATTTGTCATAGGCAATCAAGAAGACTACCTCTGGATGAAGGAGATTATCAGCAAGTATTCCCTGGCGGGACGGTTCACTTTGCTGTTGTCCACTGTGTTCAACAAAATCGAACCCTGCCAGGTGGTCGAATGGATGTTGAGGGACCAGTTGCCGATGCGCTTCCAACTGCAGATGCATAAATACATCTGGGACCCGGAGGCCAGAGGAGTGTGACTTGACTGGAGTGGAAAACCTCTATAAAATTTGGTGTTCTGGTTCATAGTCTCGCAGGCGAGTGGAGGATATTCTTTTGGCAGAAAAACTCAGTAAGACGGCACGCCAGAGCCTCGGCGATAAACAAGCTCAATTTTCAGGAAAACATTGTCCTACCTGTGGAACTCCCATGGTAGCTACGAAGGTGATTAAGTGCGAAGATCGTCCCGGCGGCATGTATTGGGTTTGCCCGAAGGACGACCATCGGATCCGGATCTGAATTACTCCTCGTCTTCCCCGAAATACCGCAGCCATTGCTGGAGATTGTCGATTCGAGCCTCGCGGTTTTCTTCACCATCTTGAGCCCTCTGCCTTTCCCTCAGAAGCCGGTTAAACTCATGGCATTTCATGGCGCGCGCTCCACAACTCCTGCAATAGCCGTAGACAGAGTTATCAGAAGTCACGACACATAAGCTTTTCGATAAAGATGAGGCCTCTACGAACTGGCGGATTTTTTCGTCGGCGGAAGACTTCGAGCCGGAGAAGACAATCTCGATGTTCCGGCTTTTCCGGAGAGGCTGGGAACCGCCGTCAAAGAAGATAATGGCTTTGCTGCCCCGATGATCCAGGAATGGAATGACTCGCTCTAGCAATTTTTGCCGGGCCTGCGGATCATGATACGAGATTTCTTTGCTGTGCCCGATCAAATTATTTCCATCGATCAAGTACATGCTCAGCCCGAGTGAACCTCCCGGATGATTCTTTCGTAATAAGCTTCATAGCGAGGAATGATCCGTGTTGCACAGAAATTATCAATGGCCCGCTGTCTGCCACTCAGCCCCATTTTGTGGCGGTTTTCATCATCCATAAGCAGCTGAGTTGCGAAGCGGCTCATGGTCTCAACATCTCGAGGCGGAGCCAGGTATCCGTCTATGCCATCACGTACCACTTCAGGCATACCTCCCATATTGCTGGCAATGACAGGGACCTCACAAGCCATCGCCTCCAGCGCAACCAACCCAAATGACTCCTTGTCACTCGGCAGCAGCAGGACATCCGCAATGGAAAGAAGGTCCATGATGGATTCCTGCTTTCCCAAAAAGAGCACTTTACATCCCAGCTTCTTGCTCCGCACCATCCACTCGGCATTAGAACGCTCCGGGCCGTCCCCTACCATGAGCAGTCGTGCTGGAACTTGTTGCTGGACACGATCAAAGATCTCGATCACGTCAGAAACCCGCTTGACTGGACGGAAATTGGAAACGTGGATTAGGATTTTCTCTCCATCCGGCGCGAATTTCTGCCTCATGCGGGGGTCGCTGGAAGCCTGGAAAAGATCACAATTGACAAAGTTGGGGATCATTTCGATGGGGCGGAGGATTTCAAACTCCTGACAGGTTAAGTCTTTCAAGTAATTTGAAACGGCTGTGACCCCATCGCTCTTTTCAATGGAAAACCGGGTGATGGGCAAGTATGAACGGTCATTCCCGACCAGAGTAATGTCAGTTCCATGCAGTGTCGTTATGACCGGGAGTTTATCGGGCAACATCATCTCCTTAGCCAAATATGCACTAACTGAATGTGGAATTGCATAATGCACATGCAGCAGATCCAGATTCTCTAGGGTCGCCACTTCGAGCATCTTCGTGGCTAAGGCGAGTGCGTAGGGGGGATGCTCGAATAACGGATAGTTCAACATCTCCACCTCATGAAAGTGGATTCGATCATTGAGGCTGTTTAACTTGATCGGGATGGCATAACTAATGAAGTGGATCTCGTGCCCCCGGCTAGCCAATTCCTTGCCCATTTCCGTAGCCACAACTCCACTGCCACCGTAGGTGGGATAACAAGTGATTCCTATTCTCATGTCTCAGGCCTTTCGAGATTGCGACAAGGTGGCCACTGGATCTTCCAATGCAATGGCACGTTTAGAGTAGAAGGCTTCCGCATAACCGGACCTCAACAAATAACCGTAGTAGCGGTGCTTGGCTTCAATTCCGGGAATGAACCCAGGCACACTCA
The DNA here is from genome assembly GCA_035541995.1 of Terriglobia bacterium. GTDB lineage: Bacteria > Acidobacteriota > Terriglobia > Versatilivoradales > Versatilivoraceae > DATKMG01. Next base: position 18,823 of record DATKMG010000611.1, on the reverse strand, counting down.
AGTAAGTCTGAGGCTCGTCCGACTGAGGGTCATGCAATTGAGACTTATAGCAGCGAATGGCCTCCATCTTCCGGTCAAACTGCTTGGTGATGTCGACCAGGAAGGAAGGTGTAACCGAGTAAGGGACCCGGAAGTACAACACGTGTGCAGGGCGAAACCGGGGGTGACGCGTTCTAATCTTGGCCAATCCGGAAAGATAGCAACAGTCGGTGACGAGGGAACTGGTCTGAATGTGGTCAGGGTGCTGATCGTCCCAGTAATGTGTCATAATAACATCCGGTCTGTATTTCCGTAAGACCTCCACGACTTTCGTGCGGGCGGTCCTGGAATTGAGAATCGCCCCGTCCTTCAGCCCGAGGTTTTCCCGCACCGTAAGCTTCATTACTTTGGCCGCGGCTCGTGCTTCGCGAGCCCGAATTTGAGATGTGCCGCGCGAGCCCAGTTCGCCTCTGGACATATCGACAACACCTGTTCGGTACCCCAGTTCGGCCAGTTTAACCAGGGTACCGGCCACCGCCAGCTCCACGTCGTCCGGATGAGCACCAAATGCCAGAACATCCAGTTTCATTCTGAATCGTGCCTCCCTCGAATATTCAGTTCCTTCATCATACAGTGGCCGCGGAAATTTCTGTAATGCGAATTGGCATGGCTGAAGTCTCTCACTCCTGGTTTCTGGACGATGTACGCCTTGCCACAGACACTTTAACCGATAGCCTCGCAGGACCAGGGTTGAATCTCGATGCTTCGAGTATCCTCTCCCAGATCAGTCAAGCAAATTAGAATCGCGCGTTGCGGAACAGGGTCCTTGAGTTTCTCCGCCCACTCCACGATTACAATCGCGGGTTCGGCAAAGATTTCTTCCAAGTTCAGAGTGTACAGCTCTTCGACGGTCTCCAACCGATAGAGGTCGACGTGGTAGACCTTTAATCTGAGCGAATACTCATTAATGAGTGTAAAGGACGGGCTGGTCACTTCGTCGGGATCCGGACAGCCCAACCCACAGATCAGGCCTTTGGCAAGTACCGTCTTCCCGGAACCCAACTGGCCTTTCAAAAGGAAAATCTCCGGGCTGGTCAGCGAACACCCGAGGGAGAATCCAAGCTGGAAGGTCTCTTCCCGCGAGGAAGTGACTGTAGTTCCGAACGCCATCTTCACGAGCCGGACTCCAGTTGGACAAACGCCTGAGCCAAGTGACCAAGCAGATCGGAAGCCACCAGCGCCATCTCCCCGGTACGGGCCCGAGCCAGGTCTCCAGCCAGCCCGTGGAGGTAGACTCCAAACCCGATGGTCTCCTCAATGGTGGCTTTGGATCCGGGAGTCTGGGCAAGCAGACCCGCCAGAAGTCCGGTCAGGACATCCCCCGCTCCACCAGTGGCCATCCCCGGATTCCCGGAAAGGTTGACGTGGAGTTGACCCGAGGGAGTGGCATAGAGAGTCCGATGTCCTTTCAACACTAAGTGCAGTTGATGTTCCATCGCGAATCGACGGGCCAGTTCGATTCGTTTCATCAAGACCTCTCGAGTGGAAACTCCCAGGAGGCGGGAAAACTCCCCGGGATGCGGGGTGAGTACCAGGGCTCTGCCTTCGCCAGTGAGGAGGCCGGCTTTGCCGGCAAAAGCGTTGATTCCGTCCGCGTCCAGTACCAAGGGCAGCCTCGATTCCTTGACGAAGCGACGGACAAACTCGACTGTTTCCACGTGGGTCCCGAGCCCGGGCCCTACCGCAACAACGTCTTTGCCTTCGAGAAGACCTTCCATCCTTCCGTAATCGAAGGCCTTCGTGGAAACGGTTCCCTCATCGGTAGCCTCTAGCGTCTCAGTCATAATTTCAGCGGCCATGCCGGCCACGATGGGTAAGCAAGGAGCGGGCAATGCCACCGTAGACAAGCCTGCCCCAGCCTTCAGGGCAGAAAGCGCGGTCATAGAAGCAGCTCCAGTTTTCCCCATCGATCCACAGATTGACAAGACGTGTCCGAAGCTGCCTTTATGGGATTCAGGAGAGCGTCTGAACTTTTCCATAACCCGGGCCGCTTCCCCTCTAGAGAATGCATTCAACCAGTGTTGCGGCTCGTTCAAGAGCACATCGGGAGTCCCAATGGGCACCACCACCCATTCTCCGACAAACTCCGCCCATGGATGGAAAATGTGAGAAGGCTTAGGGGCAGTAAATGTCACGGTAAGGCGAGCCCTGGGGGCTAAGACTTCTTTAGGTTCAAACGTGAGAGAATCATTTTCCACGCCTGAAGGAACATCAATGCAAATCACGCGCGGGAGTTTCCCCATATGCCGGATCACCTTGGCCATGAACCCAGTCAGTGGAAGACGGGTCCCGGTCCCCAACAGCCCATCCACCACAAGGTGTCCAACCCAGCGCTCCATAAAGGAGCCTATTCGATCACCCGGAAATTCCTCTTCAGTAACCAGGGAAATCGGGGTCCCTGTTTTTTTCAGGATTTCAAAGTTGATCAAGGCATCTCCCTTCACTTCTTCCGGAGGTGCGAAGAGGAACACCAGGGGCTCGTAACCCCGCATCCTGAGATGACGAGCGACTACGAATCCGTCACCTCCATTGTTCCCTTTTCCGCAAAAAACTACGAGGCGTTCGCCCCGCAATGAGCCAAAGTGACGCTCCATTTCAAGGACTACGCCGCGGCCCGCGTTTTCCATGAGGACCAGACTCGGGACCCCATACCGGTCTAGAGTCAGTCGATCGACTTCTCGCATCTGGGTGGCGGTGAGAATTTTCATGTTTTCCTCTTGTAGCAGTTGACTTAGAACATCACCTGACTTACAGTAAATTATAGAGGCATGGCTTCATGCAAAATCTTTACAGTTACCTCATCATTTTCTTGGGAGTCAAATCGGTCCTCATTCTCGTTTTCGGATTTATCATTTATAGAGAGCATTCCAGGATCAAGAAAAATCTGAAAACTCCGGCCCCAAAAAGCACTATTGGGGAAGAATTCTACCTAGTGAAAAGCTCGCTGAAGCGGGTGAACGATGGATTTCTTGTGGGCCAGATTCTTTTCTGCAACCGGAAGGGTCTGATTCAACCAGCTTCAAAGGAAACCCCCCGACAATCGTCCGATGCGCAGAGTTAGCAGACTGATGATGCCGGTCTAAAAGCAGTTGCGACCGCTGAGAAACCCATTATGGGGGTGGGCCAAGTGTTTTCAGGCCTCGAGCCGGTGACTTCATTCGAAGTATTGACGCATCTTATTCCTTAAAAAGTTCGCCGACTCTCGAAGTTCCTCAAGACCATTGAGTCCGTCTTCGATGGAAACCCAACCGTCGAAACCTGCCTCCTTCAGGATCCCAAAGATCCGGTCGTAATCGTTAAGTCCCTTTCCAATCACTCCATGTTTGAGAAACTTGGCGTAACCGACACTTCCCTCTTGGGCTTTCAAGTCCTCCAGAGTGCCACCCTCCAGGTAGCGATCTGAGGCATGCATGGTCACGACCTGGCGCTTGACGGCTTCCAAGAGTTCCAGCGGATCCTCGCCGGCTATCAATGCATTGGAAGGATCGAAGTTGACACCAAACCAGGCGGAGTCGATTTGAGTGACGATCTCCAGGAAGACCTCCTGCTTTTGAGCAAATTCTGGAAAGCGCCAGTAGTTGTCCTTGTAATGATTTTCCATGATCAGGACAACCCCTTGCTGACTGGCATACTCCAAGCATTGCCGAATGCATTCAACGACCCATTGAACTCCCTGACTACGCGCCACTTCCGGGTACGCCTGACCCGAAAGGACCCGACAGTAACGACCTTCAAATAGGGCCACCAAATCGATCATCTGCTTCTGTTTGGCGACCTCTTCACGACGGCTCTGGGTATCGGGGATCGTAAAGTCGGGAGAGTAACAAAGCATCGGCATTTCAAGCCGGTGTTGATCCAGTTTCTTCTTGACGGATTGAAGGTAGTTTGGCTCTAAAGACTCGAGAAAGCCAGGGTAGAATTCCAATCCATCTACCCCGAGAGTGGATGCCATCTCGATCCACTGAAAGATCGTCAATGATCGATCCACACAGAGTTGGTCCATGAAGCATTTCGGAAAGGCAGCCAGTTTAACCATAAGAGAAAAGAAAAAAGGCAATTGATAAATGTTCTCGGAATGTTCCTAAGTCAGGGCAAGAGCTCTGACGGTTCATTTATCAATTGCCCAATCGGCGCTCTCTCGAGCAAAAGGGAAATTGGAGCGGGAAACGGGATTTGAACCCGCGACTTCGACCTTGGCAAGGTCGCACTCTACCACTGAGTTATTCCCGCTTGCACTCAAATCTTAAAGGCCGTCCCATCAAAAAGTCAACCCCAAAAAAGGTTCATCTCGTACCAGAGTGGAAATCACTTCTTCTTGCCAAAGTAAAAATATCCGGTTCGGCCTGGCGGATGCTTTTAAAGCGAAGCGAGGGCGGAGTCAGGCTTTCGGCGGGTCGAAGACGAGCGTTTTGGACGAGCTTGCTCTGCCGCAACGGAACGCAGCAGCGACCGCCGGCTGAGCTTGTTGTCGCTCCTGGCTCCTGCCTGTTGCTCCTTGCCACGGTGTCTGCTTGACTGTCCCTCACCCGCTCCATCCCGGGCTCCTTCGCGCCGCCTCGCGGCGCCTGACTTGAGGCCGCGCTGCGGCCTTGGACGAGGACTGCTTCAGGGTTTATCGCTACCTGTTACTCCCGTTTGCACCTGTCGTGCCCCAATCAATCTTAGAATGTGGGCAGCGAACGATTTGAAGGATCTTTGTCTTGAACACGGAGTATTGAGGGTATGGATGCAGACCTAAAAAACGGCTTAAACCACTTTCTGATTGAACTCGGTGGCCTCTCTCAAGTAACGCGCTGAATCTTCCGGCGACACAGGGTTGATGTAAAAACCGGTCCCCCATTCGAACCCGGCTACTCTGGAGAGCTTCGGCATCAGTTCGATGTGCCAATGGTAATAATCATTGATGGTTTCCATGATGGGCGAGGTATGGATCACCATGTTGTAAGATGGCAGATCTAAGACCCTGTCCATCCGGGTCAGGACGCCTTTCAAGATCAGGGCAAGACTCTGGTAAGTTCCCTTCTGCGCATCTTCGAAGCAGGAATCGTGAGACTTAGGAAGGACCCAGTTCTCAAAAGGGAACCTTGGGGCATACGGTGCTATGCTGACGAAGTCTGAGTTCTCTTCGATTACCCGAATAGTAGAATTAATCTCCTGACGAATAATGTCGCAATACACGCAACGCTCTTTGTAAGCAAAGTGAGCCTTGCTGCCCTGGATTTCCTCAGAAACCAGTCGCGGCACAATTGGCAATGCTATCAGCTGGGAATGAGAGTGCTCCAATGAGGCTCCAGCCGGCTCACCGTGATTTTTGAAGATCAGGATATAACGAAAACGGCGGTCTCTCTTCAGGTCAATCATCCGGTCACGGAAGGCCCAGAAGACATCCTCCACAGACCGCTCAGACAGAGTCGCTAAGGTTTTATCGTGATCGGAGGTCTCGATAATCACCTCGTGAGCTCCCACGCCGCTCATTTTGTCAAATAGCCCTTCGCCCTGCCGATTCAGATTACCTTCAATCATCAGGGCGGGAAACTTGTTGGGAACCACTCTGAGATTCCAACCCGGCGTGTTGGGATTGCCGCCGTCAGATCGGTAGCACAAGACCTCGGGTGGTGTCTTGTCCTCATTACCGTAACAGAAAGGGCAGAATCCACCTTTCATCTGAATACTGGGGTTGGTGAAATCTGTTGGTCGCTTGCCGCGGTCAGTAGCAATGATGACCCAGCGTCCAGTAATGGGGTCTTTCCTGAGTTCGGGCACAATTTCCTTCCATCTCAGTAATCTTCGCAGAACGCTCCGCGGATGAGCTGAAAATGAGGGGTTTCCAGCCGTCCTGAGATACTTACAATGTCATAACGATAGTTTATATCATGAAGTTTGTATCGTCTTCTATAATCTCGTGCTACGCGGCAGATCTGTCGCTTCTTCCTCCGGTTCACAGCTTCTTCGGGGCGCCCGTGGTCCAATCGTGTTCGGAGTTTGACCTCAATGAAACACAGTATATCTTCTTCCCAGCCGATCAGATCGATCTCTCCAAAGGATCTGCGATACTGGCGTGCCACGATCCGATAGCCCTGGCCTCTCAAGTAGTGATACGCCAGCCATTCGCCCCGGTCGCCTTTAGCTGCAATGCTGCCGCCCCGCGATGGCAGATTCTTAAGAGAGATATTCCCGAAAAGGGAGTGAGCCCATCGGTTCAGTCGCGCTAGAAGAAGCGAATGCAGTAAAGACATAAGACGCTCGAACATAGCCGCGAATTGTGTGATTGATCTGAATTGCAGTGGGACATGAGAAGCCAGCCCCACGATTTATGGCTGGGACTTTGAGCTCGGATGTTACAGCGAGTGGAGAGACTGCTGCTCATATTCCTCTTTCAACCTCCGTCAGCACTTCGTCCAGAATTTCCAATGCGACTTCGGCCTGACCCTGATTGACAATGAGGGGAGGCATGAATCGCAGTGTGTTCTCACCACAGCCCAAAATCAACAGGCCTTTCTCGAAACACCTTTGGACCACCCGCCCTTTCTCGACTGTTGCCTTTTCCTTGCTAGACTTATCTTTCACCAATTCGATACCGATCATAAGACCAAGACCACGTACGTCTCCAATGAGGAGGTGGCGCTCAGCCATTTCCCGAAGCCGATCTAAAAGGAATGTTCCGATTTTTGCGGCGTTATGGACCAGTTCCTCTTCCAGCATTCGGATAGTCTCCAGGGCGGCAGCACAACTGACCGGGTTGCCTCCGAACGTTGAAGCGTGAGAACCAGCTTCCCAACTCATCAGCTCCGAAGATGCCACTGTAGCACTCAGGGGCATGCCGGACGCAATGCCTTTAGCAATCGCGATGATGTCCGGGACACAGCCGAAGTGTTCCACTGCAAACATTTTGCCGGTGCGGCCCATGCCGGATTGGACTTCGTCAGCAATCAGCAGGATATCGTAAGCTCGAGCCAATCGCCGGAGTTCATCAAAGAATTCTTGAGGGGGAACAATGTATCCCCCTTCTCCTTGGATTGGTTCAAAAACAATTGCCGCCACTTCGGTGGGGCTAAGAATGGATTTGAAGAGTATGTCCTCAATATGACGGACACAGCAGCAGCCCGGATTCTGATGGAGACAGCGATAGCAATAGGGATAAGGCGCGTGGTGGACCCCGGCAAGCAGGGGTCCAAAGCCCTTGCGCTGAACCGGTTTGCTGGCAGTCAGTGAAAGTGCGCCGAATGTTCTTCCGTGAAAGGCATTATAGAAGGCAATGAAATGCTTCCTGCCAGTGACATAACGGGCCAGCTTCATAGCAGCCTCAATGGCCTCGGTTCCGGAATTCCCGAAGTAAACCCTCTTGTCTGGTTCTCCCGGAGTCACGCGGGCCAGTGTTTCTGCCAGATGTACCATTTGAGGATAGTAAAAATCGGTCCCGGACATGTGAATCAGTTGAGCTGCCTGTTCTTGAATGGCTTTGACAATACGGGGATGACAGTGCCCGGTCGCACAGCTGGCAATACCGGCACTGAAGTCGAGGAAAGCATTGCCGTCCACGTCATAAACCACCATTCCTTGCGCCTTCGCTGCTACTAGCGGATAGGGACGACTGTAGGATGGGGAAACGAATCGATGGTCTTTTTCTAAAATAACCCGGGCCTGAGGTCCGGGAAGCTCCGTGATTATATGAATCCAGGGATTGTCTTGCACGGGAGTCTCCTTTCGCCAGGGAATGCGGAAGCAACACAAGGGAGAGGGACGATTAAATCGGGAAACGGCAGAGGCATAGCTCGGATAAGCTTCCCGGTATGTTTGTTTTCTCACCGTTTCTTTGACTTGCTCTGACGCCTACTCCTGTCCTCCATATCCCAGACAGAGACTAAGCGGCACTGAATAGACCAGGACGCGCCTGGCAAGGCAGGAAGCGGTCTGGCAACCGATAGGAATGTTGAGCTGGCAAATCATTTAACGCTTTTTCCATCGAGTACCCTCCCGAGTATCCTCGATTATATAGCCCATCTCGTAGATCTGGGAGCGGAACTGGTCAGCCAGGGGAAAGTTCCGGGCTCTCCGCGCCGCGTTGCGCTGCTCAATCAATTCCCGAATACGACTGTCCATCTCGGACTCAGGCTCTGCCAAGATATCGAAAACCTCATTGATCTCGGCTACGGCCTTGTGAATCGCGGCGTGATCTTCCTCCGAAACCCCTTTTTGATCCATAGCGATGTTTATCTCCCGCACCAGGTCAAATAGGACCGCCAAGGCCTGAGCGGTATTCAGGTCGTCATCCATGGCTTGTTCGAACTGTTCCCTCGCCTGCTTAAGGAGGGGATGAAGTTCCGCAGTCGCCTCATGAGGGAAATGGTCGGTCTTCAGACGGATCTGGAAATCCTGCAATCGCCTCAGGGAACTACGGGCCTGACGGAGCGCATCAAATGTGAAGTTCAGTTTGTGCTTATAGGGAATACTGAGGAGAACATAGCGCACATCCAAGGGATCAATCCCTTTCTGCAGGAGATCCCTAAGCGTGTAGTAATTCCCCTTGGACTTAGACATTTTCTCTCCTTCCACGATTAGGTGCTCTCCGTGCATCCAGTAGCGGACAAATGGTTTGCCCGTGACTGACTCGCTTTGAGCAATCTCATTCTCGTGGTGAGGGAAGATGTTATCTACGCCCCCACAATGCAGGTCAAAACTGTCCCCCAGATACTTCATTGACATAGCGGAACACTCGATGTGCCAGCCGGGTCGGCCCGAGCCTATTGAGGTCGTCCAGAAAGGCTCTTCGGGTTTGGGAGCTTTCCAAAGCACAAAATCCCGCGCATCTTGTTTCTCGTATTCGTCGACGTCCACGCGGGCACCCGGCTTGATGCCCTCTTTATCCAATTTGGAGAGTTTACCGTAATCTTTGAAGCTCGCGATCCGGAAGTAAATGGAACCATCCTTTTCGTAAGTGTGTCCTTTGGCTGTAAGCCGTTCAATCAAACTGACCATTTCCGGGATGTGGTCAGTCGCATGAACCACGAGATCGGGCTCTTCAATTCGAAGCTGGCGGCAATCTTCCATAAAGGCGGTCGTGTATTGGTCTGTATATTTCCGCAGCTGGCTGGGCTCACTGGCCTTGGAATCCCGGATCGTTTTGTCGTCAACATCAGTGATATTCATCACATGCTTAATCCGGTAACCCTTGAACCGCAAGTACCGTTTTAACACATCTTCGAAGATGAACGTCCGGAAGTTGCCAATATGCGCGTAACCATAGACCGTGGGTCCGCAGGTATACATCCGCACCAGGTTGTCTTCCAGTGGCCTAAATTCCTCCATTTGCCCGGTCAGCGTATTAGAGATCTTGAGCGCCAAGCTTCGGTCCTTTCCCTGAATTCCCTGTAAGCATAGGCCTCCGTGCCTGAAAAGTCAATTGGAGCAAGCGTTTCAAGTATGGTTCCTTGACTGGTGGATGTCTTCACGACGATAGTTGTGGGTGGGTGAACCTGATGGCAATCAAGCGCCGCATCTTCATCAGTCTTCCAAGGGACAAGCATCTGGATGACCGTCGAAACAAACTCAAACGGGCCATCATTGGAGAAATCGTGCTTCGTGGAACAGCGACTCTAAGATCCATTGCTTCAAAGGGTCGAATGTGCGGCCCGATTATCAAGCCAAGGCCATTTCTCCAGTGGTCTTTGGGAGAGCATTCCCAAGTCTATTTCTGCCATTCTTGATTGCATCTCCTGCAAAGCCGGATTAGACAAGCAAAGCCCATTGTCCTATAATTTCCCTTTCTCCAAGGCTGGGTGAGCCAAGCACGGAGACCTTCCGGGGTTTCAAGGCTTCTTTGAACCTCCCCAAGACTGAATGTGCATGAATACTAGGTCCCCACGGTTTGCTTTAAATGTGCTAAGGTTCATAGAGAGATTTGAGGGAATCTTGTATGAATAGGGTGGTCCTTTTTGCAGTAGCCTTGGGTGTTTTCGCCCTGGATCGAATCTCGAAATCAGTGATTGAAGCAACACTCCAACTCCACCAATCAATCAACTTGGTTCCAGGCCTGCTCGATCTCTTCTATACCCGGAATACCGGTGTTGCCTTTGGGTTGCTCTCCAATGAGGAATCTCCCTGGATGTCATATCTATTAACGGGTGTCGCCGGGATTGCATTAATGATTATCCTGATTTTCTCTCTTCGTCACGCTTCCGACCAGCGCCGGTTACAGTGGGGCCTCATGTTAGTTTTTGGGGGTGCTGCTGGAAACCTTCATGATCGGATTAGCTATGGCTACGTTATTGATTTCATCGAGGTTTATTATAGAAGTCACCATTGGCCCACTTTTAATGCAGCAGACGCATGTATCTCGATTGGGATTGGCTTGCTCATGCTGGATGTCCTTCTCCAAAATGCCAACGTAAAGGACAGAAGCATTTTGGCGTCTGAGGAGTCCAAGAGTAATCCATGAACGAAGGAGCCCATTGATCATTGTTTCCTAAACTCTTCGAATTTCATTCACTGGTCATCCATACTTACGGATTTCTTTTGGCCGTCGCCTTCATCTTAGGGCTCTACGTCAGTTCTCGGGCGGCATCACAGCAAGGGTTGAATGCATCCCGAGTTTATGATCTGGGGCTTTATCTGGCAATCAGTGCCTTGGCTGGCGCCAAAATCCTCTTATTAATCACGGACTTTAGATACTATTTCCAGGATCCGGCACAGATTTTTTCATTGGAAACGCTTCGATCGGGAGGAGTCTATTACGGAGGCTTTCTCGCAGCCGTGGTGGTCGGTATCGCTTACATGCGCCACCACAAATTGCCAGTCTGGAAGATGACAGACTGCTATGCCCCCGGAATTGCCTTGGGGCAGGCCATTGGCAGATTGGGTTGCTTTTCGGCCGGCTGCTGTTATGGGAAACCGACTTCCAGTATTCTGGGCGTTGTCTTCAAGAACCCCTACAGTCTACAGACCGTCGGCGTTCCACTGATGGTGCGGCTGCATCCGACCCAGCTTTATGAAGCTGCTGCCAACCTCATCATTTTTGTAACCCTCTGGCTGGCTCTCCACCGAAAGCAATTTAACGGGCAAGTTTTTATCTTGTACCTATTCATGTACTCAATTACGCGGTTCTTTGTCGAGTTCCTCCGCGGCGATGCGGACCGGGGTTTTCTTTTCGATGGAAGGCTGTCCACTTCCCAAGTCATCAGCCTTTCGTTGATAGTCTTGGCTACAGGGCTATATTTTAGGTTGAGAAAGACCCCACAAAGCCAGAAAGCCAGTTCCTACCATTAGGGAGGGAGAAAGATTGCGTCTGAGAGCACAAAACAACTGCTGCCGGGGTTGTCATTGCAGATTTGATGGCCAATTCTGACAAGGATTCAATTTCATCTACCCCCCTGGCGATCGCTGTGAGTGCCGAGTCTGCTGGCACTCGACTTGACCGCTTCCTCAGTGGAAAGCTCCAGGAAGTCAGTCGGTCCAGTATTCAAAGGATGATTGAAAGCGGGGAGATCCAGGTGGATGGCCGTTCCAGCAAGCCAGGACAGAAGCTCCGCGGGAAAGAAATCATCACTGTCAGCCTGGTGGAACCCACGCCCACAAAACTTCTTCCTGAACCCATCCCTTTACAGATCGTGTATGAAGATGAAGATCTGGCGGTCATTAATAAACCGGCTGGCCTGATTGTTCATGCGGGTGCGGGAGTCCGGCGCGGGACCCTTGTCAATGCGCTTCTCCACCACTTTGGGCAGCTTTCCGCGTCGGGAAACCCGCAGAGGCCTGGCATCGTTCATCGACTGGATAAGGAGACGTCCGGACTGATGTTGGTAGCCAAAAATGACTATGCTCACCTGCAGCTTTCCCATCAATTCCTTTCGAGAGAGGTTACCAAGATCTACCTGGCCCTCGTTCATGGATGTATGGAAAAGGAGCTCGGAGAGATTTCAGCCCGCATTGGTCGAGACCGAATTCATCGGACCAGGATGACAACACGCACAGCCTGGGGCCGCGAAGCATGCACCCAGTATAGGGTCATGGAAAGGTTTGAGCGTTATTGTTTGCTCCGGATCCGCATCAAAACGGGCAGAACGCATCAGATTCGAGTCCATCTTAGCTCTATCAAACATCCGGTCGTGGGAGATAAGCTCTACGGAGCCCCAGCCAAACTCCGCGTACCGGGCCAACCGGACTGGCAGCCCACTTTAAACAGGAATTTTCTACATGCATCGGAATTGGAGTTCACCCATCCTGGAACACAAAAGAGAATGATGTTCAAGGCACCACTTCCTGAAGAGTTAGCCCTCTTCCTCTCGCGGTTACATCAGAAGCAGGCGAGGTGAAATCTCCAGCCTCATTCCGTTGCCGATCTGGTCTTCAAACACAGAAGGCCGACCTGTGTGCTTTCCCGTGTTCCAGGGCGGACTTTCAACTTCAACCCGTCCGATGCTAGAATAGTTCCTAAGATCGAAGTGACAAAGAGCATGAATCGGGCAAGGTTTACTGACTGCTTCCTAAATTTCGAAATCCGAAGGAAATAGAAAGAGAAGGGCTATGGCTTTCGAGAAGACTGCTAGACGCTTTTTCATGGTGGTATTTGGGGGTCTCATGTTAAGTCCGCATGTTTGGCCACAAACTGCCAATAGCGATGGGCCAAAGACAAGTCCAGGGCGTCAGGAAGAAAAGCAGGAGAAAATTGTTGTCGATGTTGACCTGGTGAATATCTCTTTTTCTGTACTCACCAAGAAGGGAGCACTGGTCACTGACCTGCAGCAGAGCGACTTCAAAGTCTTCGAAAACAGTACCCTCCAGAATATCACTAACTTCTCCCGTGAGACCAATCTTCCTCTTACTATTGGATTGCTCATCGACACCAGTAACAGCATTCGCGACAAAATCAAGTTCGAGCAGGAAGCCGCCATTGATTTCTTTCACTCGACATTGAGGCGCAAGAGAGACAAAGGAGCCTTGATAACCTTTGATTCCAATGTCCAGATCCTGGAAGATTTTACTGACGATCCCGACGTCTTAACCAAAGCAGTGAAGCGAATCAAGCCCGGCGGTGGGACGAAAATGTATGACGCCATTTACATGGTATGTAAAGAAAAGCTAATCAACGAGTTTGGGAGCCGCAACGTACTCTTGTTGATCAGCGATGGCGATGACAACATGAGCAACGAAACCTTCGAGTCCGCCTTGGAAATGGCTCAACGAGCCGAGGTTTCGATCTATACTATCAGTACCAACACAAGTGGTTTCTTCGGAATGGCTGCCCCCAAGGATGACAAGATACTCAAGAAATTGGCTGAGGAAACGGGGGGGCGAGCCTTCTATCCAGCCAAGTCTGATGAACTGGCTCAGAGCTTCTATGACGTGGGCCAGGAATTGCGAAGCCAATACTCGCTGGCGTATCGTTCTACCAACAAGGTGAGGGACGGATCGTTTCGGTCCGTCAAGATTGAATCCGACAGGAAAGACGTCCGGGTGAAGGCCCGCAAGGGGTATTACGCCCCACGGGGATCAACTTCCTAATGGTCGCCTGGTGCGCAGTTACTCCACTGATTCCCACTTGGCAATGACGTGTGATTCGGTTCGAGTGATTTGTGGTGTTACGTGGTTCATATTTGGTAAACCCAAATCGCGAGCTTCTGAGCAGTTAAGCCGGTCCCGTCTGCTTGTGCCCTGTTAGTGTGGAGTCATTCTCCATCTCACTTCTCATTTGAAGAATTCGACAATTGCCCTTACCCAGTCCTGACCAATAGCGCGATAAAGATCTGGCGTCGTCAAGACTCTCTCCTTATTAGCAGTCCGAATGGCCAGCAAGGGGTTCTCACTTGTGTATGCCAGTACCCCCGTTTTGCCGGAAAAGCGGGCTGCAGCATACCACATGGCAGAACCAGGGGTCTTGGCCGGGTTGATCGCGAATTCATAATTCCGATTCATGAATGCCTGGGCAAATTTCAACTGTCGTCCATAAACTGTACCATTGACCAGTGTCGCGTCGGCCGGGTAGAGCCACAAGCCCTCACTGAGAGGGGTATGGCAATGGAGATCCACAAAGAGATCCAACCGGTTTCCTTCACCCACCCAGTGACTGAGGGCCTTTTGAATGGCCTCAACCTCGGGCTCGGGTCGAGTCCGGTCGGCATAACCTTCAGCGATGTCGTCCCAATTACGATTGAGATCCACATCGTGCATGTTGTAGCGAAACCCGCCATGGGCAATGGCGTCGGGATTGACAATAGGGACCAGGTTGAAGACGAACTTTGCCAACACAGGATTTGGAGCGTTGCCGACCAGCAATGCGTTGACAATACCTTCACAGATAGGCCCTCCCACCATTTCATATGCATGTTGTTGCCCAATCATCCAGACCACATTCTTCCGGGCGTTCGCGACTCCAGGATCCGTGATGGTGATCATTTTGAGATCACGCCCTTCTACGCTTTGTCCCAGAGTCTTGACCTGACAGTAGCGGTTACCAGCAACCGTACGAAGAAAACGATCCAGATCGCTGGGAACATATGGCGGTGACCATGCTAAATAGACGGGCGAGCTGGGAAAGGTGTGGCGGATGATGAGCGAACACGTCTGTGGGTCATAAGTCAACTCCGCACCCTGCAGCCGGGTCCAGTGTGGATTGGAAAAGTCGTAGTTAACATAAGGAATGAACTTCTCGTCAAAAGACTGGTCGTCTTCATATGGGGTAACATAGGTGGGTACCTTGCGATTCGGACCATACCCGTAAATCTTGATGCTCACCGGAACATTGGCAATGTTGTCGAGCCGGAAATACCACTGCAGTCCCCACTGGTTGGATATCGTGAAGTCAGCACTGCTTCTACTGATCACACCACTCCTGCCTCCTTCAAACCGATCTACAAGAGTCATCCCCCATGCCTCTGGAGATCGGACCTCAATCCGCTGATACGCCTGGTCAGTTTGTCCCATGTCATCTGTGACAGTGAGGGTGGCGGTATAAGAACCAACATAGTTGTAATAGTGAGTGATTTCCGGCCCTTGATAATCCCCCCTGATTGCGTCTGAATTGTCCAGATCCCAGCTCCAAGCCACGATTCGATGGCCCGTTGCCGCGCTTGAGCGCGACCCATCCAAATGAACTGGTTGACCCAGCACAACAGAAACGTCCGATCCAACGATAGCATGAGGGCTCTGTGAATAGCCGTTGGCAAATTCAAGGATAAGCAGAACCAGAGAAATAAGCAGAGAGCGCATCTTCGATTCCTGGAGCTACAACGGCCACCGGCCGTCACTCGCGATGTGGTAAACCAAGAAGCAAAGATCTTTTAGTGGCGGCCCAGCAGGAGGATGACAGCAGTTCCTAAGAGAATCAAGGCAATTATCGCAAAGGGAATCCAGTTTTTGGAGGGTCTTGAATCCAGTGTAAAACTGGGAAAGAATGGAGTGTCGGCCGAAGCCTCTGTGGATTTCTCTGGAATTTCCGGATCCAAGGATGGCTCCTCCAATGAAACAGAATCTGTGGCCGGTTCCGCATCGGCGGGGAGATCCTTGTCTTCCAGTTCGATGATTTCGTTTTCTGAGGGAAATTGTTCCAACGAAGTACTAGAAGAAGCTCCCAATATCTGTTCAAGATCCAGGATATTGAGGCCGACTGGGGCCATCTCCAACTCGATCTCTTCAGCAATCCGCTGGTCCCGCAGTTGGACCTCGCGGTCTGAATCGATGAGAATCGTTGCCAAAGCTGCTTCAATCTCATCTTTGCTTTCGGGAGGAAGCAAGGGAGCCCGGGCTTCACTCACAACGGGTCCCGTGAGGACTGGTTCCTGCCATTCGACTATCGGGTCAACCTCAAGAACGGGATCAGCCTGTCGAGTTTCAAAAAGCTCGTCCACGTCCAAAGGATCACCCGGCATTGGCAGTTCAGGATCGCCTATCAATGACGTCATTGATATCGGTTCTGTATCATCCAGGAGTACCTCAAGTTGACTGTGGCTCGGCTGGAGCAGTGGCTCTGTTTTGACGGGTTGTGGCTGGCAAAGAAGATTTCGAACTACTTTGACCAAATGCGCGTCGACGAGCGGTTTTTCTAGAAAGTCAAATGCTCCGCATCCGACGATGGCTTCCTTTCGGTATTTTTCGGCTTTATAGATTCCAGAGAACATTATGACCGGACGGATTGAACCGAGTTCTCCGGCTGTAATCTTTTTGCACAGTTCGAAACCGTTCAATTTGGGTAGCAGCGCCGAGGTCAGTACCAGGTCAGGCATGTTCGATCTGAAGATGTCTTCCGCCTGGGTCCCATCGTGAGCGGTGAGGAAAGTAAGATCCAGGCTGTCGAGGATGCTTCTGATCTCGTCGAGAGTCTTCTGATCGTAGTCAACGGCAAGAACGGTTTTGGGCATCTAAAGTCCCAGGGGTCCTTAAATTTAAGGTACTTTCTGGACCGGAGGTGAAAGTGACATTCAACCTGTTGATTCCATTAGGTCCGGTCCCGCACCTTCTTCATCGGTACCCTGTCTTGGGAACTTTAAGGATATTGCTCCTCCCTAGCTTTGCCAAGACCCAAGCTTTTCAACAAGATTTGTGCGAATTCGACCACCGACGACTATGGTATGATTGTTCTTGTTGAGAGTTTGCCAGGCTGCTCTCACTGTGCGATTCAGAAGCCCAATGTTGCCTGTTAAACTGTCTATCCCCAAAATTGTCGACCACAGAGCACCGTGTCTGTTCGTACTGATCGGGATATTGTCTCTGGCCGCTCCCCGTTTCGAGTGTCAACAGAGTGACCCTAAGAAAACCGACGACTCATACTCCATAAGAGTCCCCGTTGAACTGGTGCTCGTGCCTGTATCAGTTGAAGATGGTGGCGGTATGCCTATTGCCGGTCTACAAAAGGAGAACTTCAAGTTGTCGGAACAGGGGGTTCCCCAACAAGTCTCATTCTTCTCGGTCGATCCCTTCCCCATGTCGGTTGCCATCCTGATTGACCGCACCGGAGATGCCAAAACGTTTGCAGCCCTGAAGGAGACCTTGGTTCCGCTTACCGAGGCTTTCAGCGCATTTGATGAGATGGCTATCTATCAATTCGAAAACACTCTCGACAAGGTCCAGGATTTCACGGCCGACAAGGATGAGGTTTTGAAAGCATTCAAGCGAATCAGCCTCGCGGGCTCAGCGCCTGCACTGGCCAGTGAGCCATTCTCAAATGAGACCACCATCAATGGAATCTCGATGGAGACTGCTGCAGGAAAGGTTCCACCACCCAAAACAGTCAATGTTCACATCGATGATGCAATGTTCAATGCATCTATTGATTTGAGGCAGAGGAGCAAGAACCGGCGAAAGGTAATTTTGGTGATCTCCAACGGCCAGAATGCTCCGGGGAACCGACACTCGTTTGATGATACGCTGGAGGCCTTGACTCGGAATGAGGTTGTAGTCTACGGGATAGGCCAAGGGACTGCTTTTCTAATGAGGAAGAACATCTTGACCCGGTATGCAAATTCCACAGGTGGCAGCGTTTGCTACCCTGCCGGCGCCAATGGTTTTTCAGAAACATACCAGAAGATTGCTCAACTAGCCCGTAATCAGTATATTCTCGGGTACATTCCAGATTCCAAGGTTACAAAACTCACTTTTCGGACGATCGATGTCACCGTTGACAGCAAAGATATCAAGATAAGTAAAGTCAGGCATCGTAAAGGATACTACGCGGTTCCCCATCTCTGAGAAATCTGCTTGCCGGACTCGGATGTCTCTCCTAAGATGACTGTGCCTGGCGAGCGTCGAAGATCTCAGAAGAGTAGAATTTTAACTTGGTGCTGGGAGCTCCAAGAGCAGCACCTTTGTGTGCAAGGTCCCCATTCAGGAGGAACGGGGGTGACGGGCACAACTTGCAGGAAGCTGACGAAGGGAGTACCGCAATGGAGGTACATATCTCAGAAGATGCGTTCTGGGGATTGCTTGTCTCGACTATTGAGGTATACAAGCGGGAGTGTTTCGGCTTTTTAATCGGCTATCGCGACAGCAATAATATCTTCATTGTGGAACACGCCTTGCCTTCCCAGTCTGTGAAACGCTGGAACACCGGAGTGATCGAAAGCAAGAGATCCGAGCGCCGGATCAAGCAATTCCTCTCCAATCTTCCGCCGCTTTCTCTGATTGGGGATTTCCATTCGCACGCCGGTTGGGGTGACCTAAAAGGAGTTCCTATCCCCAGCGACCAGGATGTCCGCCAAATGGCCCCTAACACCCTCTACATTATCATTGAGATCAACGACAAGCGTAAATCGGTCCCTTGGAACTACAATGATGACGGGACAATTTCCGGAACTACTGACGAGTATTATTTCAAAATTGTCGCCTACTACCTTCATAGCCGGCAACGCGCAAAGCGTGCCAACATATTTTGCCCATACGCGATCGGGTTTGGTGCGAAAGCCCGGTCTTCGAACCTGCAATTCGGGACAGCAAAGCCAAAACTTGATTGAAACTTGAGCGATCTTTGCGATCGTTGAAATAGCCCGGACTTACTAATTGCGGACCAGGTCACCCACCTTGATATCAGTTCCAGATGTGACTTTGCCAGTAGAGGAACTGGCATCGGCCTCGTCAATCTTGACCTGCCCCACCTCTTCCGTGATCTCCTTCAGTACCTTTCCCGTAGCCGGATCCTTCACTACCCGAGTCACTCGTTGGACTTTGAGCATGGTCCCGGGCTGTACGCCTTGAGATTTCCCGACATTCACAATCACTGTGGCCCCAGACACGTCCGCCACCATTCCACGGATTTCGATTGCCGCAGTCGGAATCTTCTGGCTGGATCCCACGAGCCCCT
>DATKMG010000610.1:0-3732 GCA_035541995.1 Terriglobia bacterium | reverse complement strand
CCACCGGTCCTGGGCAAACCCGCTCCACTGCAGATTGTTGTCTTCAAAGCGAGAACTGTTGATAAAGTCAACCTTTCGGGAGAGCGTACCATCCTCACGCAGGACAAGAACCGGCTGACGCGTATAGAGCTGATTGTAAGTGATATGGCTCAAATCGGTCCCCGCCTTGAATACATGCCGGCCGTGCCAGCGAAGAGGGGGCAGGGTCAGGTTAGCGAATCCTTGCAGCCGGTGTGAGCCCCCGTCGGCAGTCCTGTAGTAATTCCCGCTTGTTCCCTCGGGGCGGATCGTATAGGGCAGAGATCCAAGCGGTTGTTCGTTCGAGCCATACTGGTTAAAGCCAAACCCGGTTTCCAGGAGCAGACCTCTTGCCAGATAAGCCTGATCCTTCACCGTGAAGAGATAGGCGTTCTGCCTCTGGTCTAGTGTGGTCTCCAAGGGGCTGAGCGCCGACAATCCCAGATGGGCCGCATGAAATTCGTTAATCAAGAAGCTGCCAGTCAGAATATTGGTCGGATTCAAGTTGACCTGAACCTTGCTGAGGTTACTGAACCTCCAGACCGGGTTCTCGTCAGCACCAGCCGGAAGCTCCTCGATAATATTTAAATCATATTCATAGTCGGCCGCATCGAAGAACCAGGCTTTTCCCTTTTTCAACGGGCCTGAAAAAGTGGCTCGCGGTGTCCACTCGTTAATGTTTAGGCCTTTACGGGTCTGTATTGAAGGGATAAAGTTGGTCGCATTGAACCGATAACGGTCATCACCCGTCCCCGTCACCATGTTCATGACCCCGCCCGAGCCCCTCCCGTATTCGGCCGGGTAACGACTGCTCTGGACGTCCATGGAGCGAAGTGCGTCCGCACTCACACGCAGGTCCAACAGTCCGGTGACCGGTTGGGTAATGTTGAACCCGTCAAGTTGATCGACAATCTGATAGGTGTCTGATCCGCCCACATGAATCTGCCCAGTCACATCCGCCAGTACGCCTGGAATGAATGGCAGCGCCCCCCGAACATCGCGGGTCGTAGGATAGGGAATATTGATAATCTCCCGGTAACCTAAATCCTGGCTCTTGGTCGTCTGCTGGGGGTCAATGGCAACGGGGGAGTCAACCACGTCCATTGAATCAGCATATTCCTGCAAATGGTTCAGGGTCACTTCCAGTTCTTGAGCTTCATTGACCTGCAAATCCCTCAGGATTGTCGAATAGAATCCTTCCTGTTCTGCTTCCACCTGGTAGACACCGGGGCCAAGACCATCC
Organism: Terriglobia bacterium; assembly: GCA_035541995.1. GTDB lineage: Bacteria > Acidobacteriota > Terriglobia > Versatilivoradales > Versatilivoraceae > DATKMG01. Next base: position 2,471 of record DATKMG010000610.1, on the reverse strand, counting down.
ATCTCACACCGGCCCGTATAATCGGTTTGGCAATTCGATATTGCCTGAGTCTCGGATCGGATCAGACTCACTCTGGCGGAACTTACAGGTACTCCGTTCTCATCCACCACCTTTACCGTGACCTTCGGTTTTGACTCCTGATCCGGCGAGCCTACCCCTCCGGTTTGGGTCGTTGCCTGTTCCAAGAGGAATAGGATCGGGAGAGTTGCGGAGTTTAGAGGGAGGGGAAAGAAGAAAGCAAGTAGCAGCATGATCCTGTATTGCCAGTATGATCTCCGATACATAGTGGGTCGCATCGATACCGTCCGGTAGGGACATGGTGCTCTGCGTCCGGCTTGCCTTTCCGATTGCAGCCAGTGCATTCCTACCCTCGAATATATTTCTGCTGGATTCCCTTCTGAGGAAGAATCCGGCACATTTCCATCCGCTATCGTGAAATTAGGGATCTCATGGCAGACTTTTATCGTTTGTCATCGGTACCCGCTCTCATAATCCGCTTGCCCCATATGCATCCTGATGATAAAAACCCTGGTTTCAGGCCGACCAAATGCTTGTCTATCGCGGTCTGTCATCTGATAGACGATTCAATACGTTAAAGAGATCAGGATATGAGGTTTACTCCATCTATAGTTGCCCATTTATGCCTTTTGGTTGCCCCCTTGTGGGCGCAAAGTCCGCTGGGTAAGTTCGTGTACAAATTTCAGGACCCAAGGGTCATCCAATTGCTTGAGGTCCGTGGCGCCAATGCCGAGTGGAGTAAGACCATTGGCGATGGGGCCCCAATCGATCGGCCAGAGGACGCGCTGCCGAGTGTTCCGGTGGGGGCTCTTCACCTGGTGTTAGGGTCGACAAAAGAATACGGCATTCTCGAATTGACAGAGGCGTCGAGCCTCCTTTCCGACTGGACCGGCTACGACCGGTTGGCGTTCTCGGTGGAAAATGCTTCAGATTTCATGATCCCCATCGATCTCACGGTGAGAGATAAGACAGGCACGTCTTACAGCTCAGGTCATATCTGGCTCTCACGAGCGAGAAACCGGTTGGAGATCCCGCTAGAAGAAATTCGAGACTCTAAAGGTCACGCCCTCGATTTAGCTCACATCCGGTCGTTGCGGATAGACATTCACAGCGCTGAGAAATTCGAACGCGACCTATGGTTCTACAACTTCTATCTGGCCCCAGCGAGGCGTCCCTCGATCGAGGCCACCCCTCGAAGAATGTTGCTCGACTTCGGCCCGACCGGTTCGCCATTGATTGCCGGAGCGAAGCTGGTGACAGAAAAAACCGCTTATGCACCCTTCCGTGGTTATGGTTGGACGGAAATCCCTGGCGATGCCCAGGCCTGGCTGGCTCATAGACCGGATCGTCTCACCGGCGATTGGGTGTGGGCGGACCTGGGCGGCAACAAGGCAAGCCTGCGGGTCGACCTCCCGGACGGGGACTATAGGGCCAGGTTGTATGGCGGTAACTACAGCAGTAAGCTGCTTCCTGTCCGCTCCTTCCAACTCAATGTGGCAGGGCAACCGATGGCCGCAAGAGAAGTGGATCCTGCTACGTTCTATACAGAAGCTGAATACTTTCGCGGTATGAACCACTGGTACGAGGAAGGAGAAGACACCTACCGGAAATCAGTCGCAGGGCTTTACCAGACTTACGATTTCCCATTCAAGGTCAGAGGTGGCCACATCGAGTTTGTGTGGAGAGGCGTTATGGCTGTGTTTGGACTGCTGATCGCCCCGGAAGGCGCGGAGTTCGAGAAGGCAGCCGATCGAGTGGAGTATGTTCGAAAGCAGGAGTTCCTCTCCAATCTTCAACGGCCCACTCCACCTGAACAGGCTCCCGCGGCTTCCGATGAAGAAAAGCGCAGAGGTTTCCTGGTATGGAGTAGAAGTTACGAGGAGGTGGTAGGGCCCTATGATCGCCCGGCGGCAAGAGAGCAAAACCCAGGGACGCTTCGACTTGCAGCTGCACGCAGCGACCATGCGCACGTGACGGTAACGGCGACGCCCTTGCGTGCCCTCGGATCCCTTCAGGCATCGCTCTCAGAGCTCAGAAACGACACTGGCGCCGTCTTGCCCTCTCATGACCTTCAGCTTCGAGCCCTCAAGTACATGTGGGATGGATGGCCTGCGACATTGGGGGAAGGATGCCTGTTTCCCTCCGGAGCAGTACCGTCACGTGACAACGTGAACGTCACCTTTTGGATAAGTGTGACTCCAGATAACAGCGTGATTGGTGGAAGCTATCGAGGAAGGTTAAGCCTGACAGCCGAAAAGGGTGGCTCGGTCGTGCTGCCCCTGGAGATCACGGTTTATCCCTTTACACTCGCCGATAACCATCCTGTTTCTTACGCCTTCTACCGGGGGAGTGACTTCAACCAGAGTTACTCTTTACGCTATTTTCTGCCGCAGAAGATTCAATACTACCGCAGGCTGCTCCAAGCTGAGATTACCACGATGAAGTCCCACGGC
>DATKMG010000609.1:0-8517 GCA_035541995.1 Terriglobia bacterium | reverse complement strand
TGTCAGTCAAGACCTTTGAACCCCCCACCAAGGCCTCTCCGCCATCACCAAGAAGGTGTTGGGGGAGAGGGTGGAAATTGGTGGGAACCCTGACCCAGGGCGGCCGCCGCGGGGACGGCGGTCCCGAGCTCCTGCCGCTGACGGTGCCCTGGGCTACTGTCTGCCGCCCCCAGCGGGGCTCAATAAGGAAGAAGCGGCCTCCTGCCGCTTCACAAATGTCCAATCTCCAGACCCCTCCAAAGGAGGGGATTTTCATGAAAGCCTCTCATGCCCCTCAGAGGTCAGAGGGGCGCCACGTAGCATGAAAATGCTGGAGAACGGGACGAGGGCGTCCCGGTTCCAGTGGGATGGAGACGCCGCGCCCCCGCGGCGCCTCTGAAAACCGTATTTTCAAGATAGTCCAGAAAGGATCTTTTAATGCGTATCTTGTTTCTTGGAGGAACCGGGAATATCAGCACTGCCTGTGTCGAGCAGTGTCTTCACCTGGGATACCAGGTCACCCTTTATAACCGGGGCCAACGCTATGCTTCCTTTACCCGGCCGGTCACCTACATCACCGGGGACCGCCACGATGCGGACCTATTGCGTCGAACTGCAATGGAGAATCATTATGATGCAGTAGCCGACTTCATCGGGTTCACACCTGAAGAGATTGAACTGGACATAGCGGCATTTCACGGGCAAATCGGGCAGTACTTGTTCATCAGCTCAACAACCGTTTACCAGAGGCCGCCGAATCACTACCTAATTACGGAATCGACACCACTCTGCAATCCTTATTGGGAATATGCCAGATTGAAAATTGCCTGCGAAGAAAGGCTGAACCAGGCTTATCGAGACTCGGGATTCCCGGTGACAATCGTCCGCCCCTCTTACACGTATGGTCGAACCTGGATTCCGTCTGCAATCGGAGGGCAGGGATATACGGTAGTTGACCGAATGAGGAAAGGCCTCCCTGTGGTATCCCATGGCGACGGCCAATCCTTGTGGGTGATGACTGCAGCCAGCGATTTCTCCGCGGGATTCGTGGGACTCATGGGCCGGGCTCAGGCCGTAGGCGAGGCCTTCCACATTACCAGCGACGAAGTACTCACCTGGGACCAGATCTATCAGACCATCGCCTGGGCCGCGGGCTGCAAACCAAGATTGGTCCACATACCCTCGGAGGTGATTGTACCGCTTTACCCCAGGGTCGGAGCCGGCCTGCTTGGCGACAAGGCCTGTAGCGTGGTCTTTGACAACAGCAAAATCAAGAGGGTGGTCCCGGACTTCAAGGCGACTGTTCCCTTTGCTCAAGGCATGGCCCAATCCCTTGCCTGGTATGATGCGGACCCGGCACGCCAGCGGGTGGACCCCGATATTAACAAGATGCTGGACCACCTCTGTAGTCTGAAATTCCAGTAACTCTCCCCTTCTATTTGGAGACGGGACGCCCTCGTCCCGCTCTCCGCCAACCATGGCTCTGGCGCCGCGGGGGCGCGGCGTCTCCAGAGGAGGAATTGTCAACTCCTAACTAAGTGCGCTAGACTGGTTAGAGTAAAGGAGTATGTATGCAAAACGACGAAAAACGGATCGCGGTATTTATCGACTTTGAAAATGTGGCGATGGGTGTGCGAGAAAGCAATTATGGCGACTTCGACATTAGCCTGGTGCTGAAGCGCGTCGTGGAAAAGGGAAAGATCCTGGTGAAACGAGCCTATTCTGACTGGCATCGTTACTCTGAGTTTAAGCGGGCTTTTCATCAAGCTGCCATTGAATTAATCGATGTCCCTCAGGCACGTTACAGCGGGAAAAACAGCGCCGACATCCGCATGGTAGTTGATGCTCTCGATCTCTCTTATCAGAAGGATCACATTGATACCTTTGTCTTAGTGTCTGGAGACAGTGACTTTTCGCCCCTGGTTTCCAAGCTTCGAGAAAACGGACGCTATGTAATCGGAGTGGGTGTCAAGAAATCATCCTCTGACCTGCTGGTCAACAATTGTGACGAGTTTATCTATTACGAGGACTTGGTTCGTCCCACATCCAATGCTGGGAGTGACGAACCCAAACTCCGGAATTTGCCCGAGAAACGGGCTGAAGCCCTCCGCCTGGTCATGGAGACTTTCGACGCGATGCAACGGGAGGGAAAAGAAGCAATTTATGGGTCGATGATCAAGCAGACCCTACTGCGCAAGTTGCCTTCATTCAACGAATCCTACTACGGATATCCGATGTTTTCCCGCCTGCTAGAAGATGCAGCTGAAAACAAATTGTTACGAATAACGAAGGATCAAAAAAGCGGGGGCTACATACTTTCGCCATATTCCGAGGCTGCGACGGCACCCTCGGCTCCGTCTTCACCCACGAATGGGGATTCTGCCAGGATCGCCACCCAGGCAACAGCCCGGGGGGAGTCCGGTTTGTTGCAGGGTCCTGCCGCCGTCGAATCTCGAGATCGAATTCGCCGCTCCCGGTGGGGGGGGAGAGGTCGCATGCGTGGTCCACAGCGCCGCCCCGAGTCTGCAATGGCCGAGGCCGGAACCCCTTCTCCTGTTGCCCCTGCAACCTCAACTGTCCTCTCGACTGAACCGATCGAGCCTCAGAATGTCCCGGAAGCCGTTCCAGGCACTTCCACCAGCTCTGAAATTCTCTCGCCGGTCCCCTCTATTCCTGAAACGCCTGTCGCTGTTCCATTACAACCTACTGCGGCAGACGCGTCGGCAAGCGTTTCTTCAAGCACAACTCAGAGAGGAGCACAGCCCGAAAGAAGAGACAGGCAGCTCCGTTGGGGGCGCGGAAGAAGAGGGCCAGGCAGAAGTCCCGCAAGATCTCCTGAAGGGCAACCCTCGTCATTCCGGGCACCGGAAGACTACAAGCCAGTCGCGCCTCCCCCTATTGAACGCGCCACCACTGCCGTATCTCAACCGGACAAGGCCCCACTGGAACCCAAGAGCGAAATGGTCCTTCCTTTCTCGAATTCCCGACCGCTTCTCCCCCACTCACCAACTGGCCCCGTACAACCAGCTTCTGCTCACGAGGTAGAACCAGCCCCCCAAAAACCCAGAAGAATCCCGAAGTCAACAGAGCGTGCTGGCAAGAAGAACGCCCCTCCAAAGAAGACTCCAGCCAGAAGGGGGCCCAAGAAATAGACGCAGACGAAATCCACGGGGTACGCAGGAGCTGGTTTTGCTTCAGCTTGAGCGTTAATATCTTTCGTGAAAATGCGGGCTTTGGTAGCCACGACAAACCGCTTTCGGTTTGTCGTGGGATTTCGACCACATGTAGAAGTCTAAAGGCATAGCGGAAAAAGAGTACCAGAATCACATATCAATCCGTTTGACATTGTTTCTCTTGACGTACCAGCAGGGGTTATAACCCATGTGAGGGAGAAGAGAGTTTACGCATACCTGGGTCTCCGGTTCCTGGAAAGCATACTCTGTTTTGCCGTCCTTTAGACGGATCGCATAGTAGCGCCGGATTTTCACAACGCCAAGCGGATCGCGGTTCTTCGGGATCCTGAAACGAACAGAGAGATAGTCGCAGATGTAGAAACCAACACATAGAAATAGGAATAATGACAGCCGTGACCAGCGTCGTCGTGAAGCGCCCATTTTCCTTCTTCCTAGGCCGGCAAACATGAATGAGGACTTTGAACCTCCTCCCGGCGCTACTGGCCCTCATCCAAGGCATAAAAACCAATCGGCTTTACCATGGCCTTGAATGCTCTGAGTTAAATTGGGCAATGGCGTTCGAGAATAATATCGGTGAAACACCAGCAGCATAGCACCCCCTCCCGCAAAATCGCAAGCGAGCCATTGGACGGAGAAAACGAGTAAGGGCTTCCAGGTGTCCAGCCCTTTTTCAATAAGGAGACAAATCCCTCGATTTCGGTCCATGATGGCATCACGAGAGCGGTTGTCTGATACGATCGTCTTCACTTTGACGCCCATTATATGAGTTGAGGCCCACATCCTCAATCCTGAGCTGAGTGGAAGGTAAGGGAGGAGGACATACACACAGAATCGATGGAAGGTACCGGGGGCGAAGCCTGATATACTACGGCGTGGTCCCGAGTTGATTTTCCTGTGATTCCGGAATCTGAGGGAAGGCGGACGCAGGTATTCCCCTTTATAGCCTTCATGCGCATGCTGACATGATCAAGTTTATTAAAAACACCGTCAAACAGACGCCGCCGATTCGGGGTATCTTCGAGGAGCGCGATCAACTGAAGGCACAACTAGCCGGCATCAACCGCGAAATGGCCATTTTATCCGAGCGTCTGCAGCAACTAACCATGGAGCGGGACGAATTGAATGCTCAGCTGCGGCGGCTCGACTGCCAATACAGTGAGTGCTCGTTGGAGGTGGCTCGCGTCATGCGGGAAAGAGACGATCTGATGCGAAACCTCCACCAGATTCTTCGTGAACACTATCTATTGGATCCGGAGAAATACCCCAATCTCGAGTACTTCCTGCCCGGCCACTTCTACTCGCCAATCCCCGACCTGGACGAGGTCAAGAAATATGAGCACCGAATTTTCCACGATCCCGTGAATATCCAAGGGGTCGACCTCAATCTGGAGGGGCAACTTGAGCTGATCCGCCAGTTTGAGGCTTTATGGCGAGAGTTCCCTTACAGATCAGTGAAACCGGGCCTTCGTTATTCTCTCGATAACCCCATCTTCAGTGTTGGGGACGCCTGTTTCCTCTACGCTATGATCAGGCATCTGCGACCCAAGCGGGTGATCGAACTCGGATCGGGCTTCTCCTCCTGCCTGATGCTGGACATCAATGACCTTTTTCTAAATGGGCAAGCCACAGTCACCCTCATCGACCCCCATCCGGAGTACCTCCGCTCGATGCTGACGGAGAAGGACGCTCAAAAGGTTGAAATCGTCTCTCAGCGAGTCCAGGAGGTCGGTCTTGAAACTTTTTCTTTGTTGGAATCGGGGGACATTCTGTTGGTGGACTCCTCACACGTGTGCAAGGTAGGCAGCGATGTCAACTATATCTTCTTCGAGATTCTTCCCGCCTTGCAGGCTGGAGTTTATGTCTATATCCATGACATTTTCTTTCCTTTTGAATACCCCACCGAATGGGTGTATGGAGGGAGAGCCTGGAACGAAGCCTATCTCTTGAGGGCTTTTCTGCAGTATAACCGCTCCTTCCGCGTCGTGTTGTTCAATGCTCAGGTTGCCAAACTAGGTGTCCAGGAACTCCAGAAGGAAATGCCCCTTTGTCTGGATGGTACGGGCGGGATCTGGCTCCGCAAACTCGGGGCGGCCGCAGAGGGACACTTATTTTCATAGCTAGTTTCTGTCGCAAGACTCGGCAAGTAGGCTCTCCTCCTTGGGTAAGCTGAGCGTTACCCATAAGTGGGTGAGCGGGAGACCGGGGGTGTCGAGAACCCGCTCCGGTAGCGTGTTTTCAGCCCTGTAAGGGCTAGAGAATGTAGCCCAGGGCAAAGGAGCGAGTGACGGCGGTCACTCGCGACTGCCGCCCTGGGTGGGAGTCGCATCTAGTTTGACCCCTTGCCCCCGCCATCCAAGCCAGATGGCTCAGTCCCTGGTCCCACGGCGGGGGCGAGGAATGAACCCTTGAGAAGGGTTCATGGGAGTGGGGGTGCTTCCGAACTGTTTCGATATCTGAATGGGAACCCCCTGTGGTCCGCGCGAAAGATATGGGACATGCTCAGCTCAGCCGAGGAGGGGAGTTTTCCTTCAATCCTGCGGTTTCGCGACAGAAACCGGCTAAGGTTGAGTTACAAATAGCAATGATGGTTGGTAGCCTCTCACCCGCTTCGATATCTTTAAGGGATTGAGACGAAAGCTGTGTTGTTCAAGGACAAATTACGGTGGGTATTGATTTTCTGGATGTTCCTGATGAGCTCCATTGCCTACCTGGACCGGGTGAACCTATCCATTGCCGGGGCGGCAATCCAAAGGGAGTACGAGCTGAGTGACATCCAGTTGGGTTATGTGTTCAGCGCGTTCATCATCGGCTATGCGCTGTTCCAGGCCCCAGGCGGACGGCTCGCGGACCGGTTTGGCCCCCGCTTGATTATCACCCTAGGGGTTGCCTGGTGGGGTTTGTTCACCACTTTAACCACGATGGTGCCGGCCGGGCTCAGCGTCTCCATTGCACTGTTGATACTGGTGCGGTTTCTCCTTGGGATTGGCGAGGCCGTGGTCTACCCTGCCTCCAACCGTCTGGTCGCCAGCTGGATCCCGTCGTTTGAGCGTGGTGTGGCCAACGGTTTCATTTTCGCGGGAGTGGGAGCCGGCGCAGGCATAACGCCACCGCTGATCACGTTTATTCTCCTCAACTGGGGCTGGAGGTGGTCGTTTTACGTTTGCGCGCTGCTCGGTCTAAGCGCGGGTGCTGTATGGTACTTTCTGGCCCGGGACGACCCGAAGAATCATCCCTGGACCAAGAAAAAAGAGCTGAACTATATCGAGGCCGGACTGCCGCCATCCTCCTCCGAGATCCACCGGGGCAGAGCTCTGCCCTGGGGAGCGATCCTGAGTAATCGCAGCTTCATCTTTGTTTCTCTCAGTTATTTTTCCTTCGGCTACACCGCTTACATTTTCTTCACCTGGTTTTTCCTTTACCTGAGCAGGGTACGGGGTCTGGACCTGAAATCCAGTGCGTTCTATTCCATGCTGCCTTTCCTGGCCATGGCATGCTGCTCGCCATTGGGCGGCTGGATCGGCGATCTCCTGACGAAGCGCTTTGGGAAACGAACCGGGCGGTGCGGTGTCGCGGGGGCTGGGATTGCCCTGTCGGCCGTGTTTCTCGCGCTGGCGACCCAGGTGGAAAGCGCACGACTGGCCAGTGTGGTCCTCGCGGGAGGAGCCGGAGCGCTGTACCTGTCGCAGAGCGCCTACTGGGCAGTGACGGCCGACATTGCCGGTCGTTCGGCCGGGACGGCATCCGGCTTGATGAACATGATAGGTCAGATTGGAGCCGCCGTTACGGGCACGCTCACGCCGCTGATCGCCAGGTCCTCTGGTTGGACGGCATCGTTTCTGGTGGCGGCGGGCCTTGCTGTGCTTGGATCCATCGCCTGGTTGCCGGTGAAACCCGACGAGCCCATTATCGGCAGGCCATGATACCGTGCTCTGATCACCACAGGCGAGGCGATCCAGAGCTCTTCAGATGGGGCCCGATGCAGGTCGGAAATGCAATCGCATAGAGGTACCATAGGATCTTTTCATGCTCGCCACCAAGGATGGCAAGGCTGGAGGACCCAGCTCCGTCAGGCTACGGTCGTTACAGAGTTCCATGGGCAAGGGTTACCATTTCAGACTTGAAGATAAGTGGCGGCAAATGTCCTTTCCCTCCCTCGAAAAAGGAACCCGAATCAGCGTAGACTGCGGGCTGGTTTGAACAGAAACCAGCTAGGGGGATAGTATCATTGGGATGAGATCCTTTGGCCTATTCCATGATCCTACTTGCAGGGAGGACAGTCTAATGACAAAGAGAATCACTCTGGCGTTAGTCATTCTGGTGGTCATAGCATCAACAGGATTTTCAAGCTTGGAATTGCAAAGGAAAAGCCTCCAGGGATTGAAAGGGGTGTTTGTTCTGGTTGAACATATCGAACCAGAGGCTGAGAGGGATGGTGTTAGAGCCAGTGACTTACAGAAGCGTGTGGAGGCCAATCTTAGATTGGCCGGGATTAAGGTTCTTACTGAAGAGGAGCTTCACAGATCGCCTGGTCAACCCTATTTATACGTTCGAGTTACTTACAGAAAACTCATGACCGACATTCCCATTGGAGCTGCCATTGATCTCGAATTGGAGTTGAGACAAAACGCTTTTCTTGAAAGAGACGCCGCTATAGACATGCCGGCATCTACGTGGCAAGGAGGCATGCTAGTTACAGTGGGCATTGGCGACCTCACCAAAGGACTCCTCAATGGCATAGACCATCTCTCCGAACAGTTCATCAGCGATTATCGCTTAGTGAATCCAAAGTAGGAGAATGTCTGATTATGTCGTTTCATGCATGACATGAGATTGTCTCGAGGCAGCCACATTTTGACCAATAATGACATTTGGCCGTTTTCTTCTCATCCTCTCATTGTGCACACAATCGATGCGGAAGGGCTTGTTTGTAATAAATTGGACCGTGACGTCGGTTTCCGTACTCGCACCGAGCTCCATCACCTCGCCTTCAGGGAACCAGACAAACGTTCCAGATCCATAGACACCCTTGTGGGTTACCAGATTCCCGTCAAGCACTTACATGCCGTGGGCACACGGGTGCGTGTGGCCCACGTTGATGACTCCCTTGGGATACCGCACCAGACGAATTTCCTTCCCGCTCTCCTCATTTTCATGGAGATTCTTGGGGGTGGAGCGTCTTCCCCTATTTCTCGTTGAAGCGCTCTTCCCAAGCAAGATCCGCGTTGTTCAATACTTTAAATTTATCTGCAGACATAAGGTTCTCCCTTCCGTGTCAGTCCGGCGGTTCATAGTCAATGAGGTTGGAGATTTCAAAAACTCTAAGAAGCGACACTGCTCCACCACG
>DATKMG010000608.1:0-6611 GCA_035541995.1 Terriglobia bacterium | reverse complement strand
TGAACAGGCTTGTACCTCGTGAACCGTGGTGTCCTGACGCCTTGAGCATGAGTTGCAAAGAAAAAACAACGCGCTCTGTTGCAAGCCATCTACTGATGCGTGTTTTGCAAATCTAGTGAAAGGTATTGGGTCAAAATTCGAGCCATTATTGCGAAAATTAGACACCTACTACGAAAAAAAATGACCAATATGCATTTTTTTTCGTCGACGGTCATTGACAACACAGGTGCCCACCCCAACAATAGTTACGGAAGGAGGTTCTTTGTGATTGTCGTAGTTAATTCCTATTGAGGTCTCCAGGTAAGGCCTCGACATAACTAGTATTCTCTAGCACGCCCACGAAAACCCATCTAGTGACCTAGTCCTTAGTTGCATAGTATAGCGTTATGTTATACAAGTGGGGGCATGTCAAAGATACCTACCCCCATTAAGGTAACAGAAGAAGACCAGCAGACTCTTGAATCTTGGATTCGGGGTACAAGAACCGAGCAGCGCTTGGTTTTTAGAGCCAGGATAATCCTGGCTGCTGGCTCTGGTCAGGGTACTAACAAGATAGCACGGGAGCTTGATGTACGCCCTGCGACGGTGAGTAAATGGCGGACTCGGTTTGCCAGTCGTGGATTGGAAGGATTGCGGGACGCTCCTCGGCCTGGAGCCACGCCGGTTTACGATGAGAACACGGAGAAGCGAATCCTGGTTATGCTCGATGAGGAACCACCTCCTGGCTATGCCACATGGACGGGCAAGCTTTTGGCGAAGTGGCTGGGAGACGTATCGCCCCATCAGATTTGGCGTGTGCTCAGACGGCATGGCATTCATCTGCAAAGGCGGCGATCCTGGTGCGTAAGCACAGATCCCCAGTTTGCGGCAAAGGCCGCCGACATTGTGGGGCTTTACCTTGATCCTCCCACCAACGCAGTGGTCATCTCCGTGGACGAGAAGCCTTGTATTCAGGCTTTGGAGCGTGCCCAGGGATATCTGAAGTTGCCCAATGGGAAGGCATTGACCGGGTTTTCTCATGAGTACAAGCGCCACGGGACAACCACCTTGTTCGCTGCTCTGAAAATCGCCACAGGTCAGGTGAAAGTGGGTCATTTCAAACGTCGCCGGAGAAGAGAGTTTCTAGACTTCATGAACGAAGTGGTGTCCGAATATCCAGACCAAGAAATTCATGTGGTGCTGGACAACCTTAATACCCATAAGCCTAAGCATGACAGATGGTTGGCCAGACATAAAAAAGTCCATTTTCATTTTACTCCTACTCACGCAAGCTGGCTCAACCAAGTCGAGTGCTGGTTCAGCATCCTCACTGGGGCGACTCTCAGGGGAGCCAGCTTCACATCTCCCAGAGACGTTCGCACCGCCATTGACCAGTTCGTGTATTCGTATAATCGAGAAGCCGCTCCCTTTGAGTGGAAAAAGAAAACAGTGCATCCTGTTAGCCCCAAAAAGCATTACTCTGATTTATGCAAGTAGGCACTAGTCCTGAGGGCTATAAAGGGTAAATGAGAAAAATCGGCACAATATTGAGTTTCATATTAACTTTCTCGTGTGCTGTCAGTTTCGCGGGCGAAGCCGGATTGACTAAAGTCTCGCTTGTTCCTCAGTGGATACCACAGGCCCAATTTGCCGGTTACATAGTTGCGCTGGAAAAAGGGTTCTATCGGGAAGCTGGATTGGACCTCACCTTATTGAGAGGTGGCCCGGCCAATCCTGCATTTGAGGCGCTTCGCACGGGCAAAGCGACGTTTTGCACCGAGTGGGTTTCTGTGGGTGTACAGAAGAGGGCATCGGGACTGCCAGTGGTGAACCTTGCGCAGGTGATTCAGAAATCGGCCCTCATGCTGATAGCCAAAAAGCGGAGCGGGATCACTTCCGTGATCGACTTGGACGGAAAGAGGGTAGGGTCATGGGGAGGGGCTTTCCAGATTCAGCCTATGGCCTTTTTTCGCATGTACAATCTGAGAGTCACTACCGTTCTCATGTACAGCACCGTAAATCTGTTTCTTAAAGGCGGCGTGGATGCCGTATCCGCCATGTGGTACAACGAGTACCATACCATTCTAAACAGCGGCTATAATCCCGACGAATTGACACTATTTTTTTTCAGTGATTTCGGACTCAATTTTCCCGAGGATGGCTTATATTGCCTTGAAGAGACGCTCCGAGCCGATCCGGACGCATGTGCACGTTTGGTTCAAGCTTCCCTCCGAGGCTGGCTGTACGCATTTGAAAACGAAACGGAAGCCTTGGATTTAGTAATGAAATATGCGAACGCAGCACACACGGGCACTAATAAAGCGCATCAGCGGTGGATGCTCGCACGTATGAAGGACTTGATCCTGCCAAATGGAGACATGACAGGCTTCGGTAAGCTCAAACAGAGAGACTATGTGACAGTGTCCGATACTTTAAAGTCCCTGAATCTTATAGAGGATGCTCCGCTGTTCACGGATTTCTACCGGGGTACGCAATGACCGTCGAATTTCGTAACAGCATTGCTTTGAAGTTGACCCTTCTGGTCCTGGGGGGGACCTCGATTGTGTTCTCCCTTGTGCTGGCTTACAGCTACTACTCTTCCAGGAAGATTATCCTGGGAGAAGTGGAAAATAATGCCCGGAACCTCGCTCTATCGGTGGCAAGGCGCATAGAACAGGAATTCAGGGCTGTGGAGAAGGTCCCGGAAGGCGTCGGCTGTTTTCTGGAAACGACCAAATGGGACAAAGAATCACTGTTACTCATGCTTCAGCGTGTTGTAGCAAGCAACAATGAAATATATGGCGCAACGGTCGCGTTCGAGCCTTACGCTTTCAAGGAACCTGTCGAAGCGTATGCGCCTTATTACCACAAAACTAAAGACGGGATCGCCTTCCTTGAACTCGCGCCGCCTGAGTACAACTATTTTCAGCATGATTGGTACCACATTCCCCGAGAAACCAAGGCCCCTGTGTGGAGCGAGCCGTACTTTGACGAAGGGGGCGGGAACATTCTAATGGCAACGTACTCGGTTCCCTTTTTTCGCCGCGGGCGAGACGGAACGTCGGCCGGACTGACAGGCGTTGTCACTGCGGACGTTTCTTTGGAATGGCTTACCTCGCTGCTTTGTTCGATAAGCGCCGGCCGAACCGGGTACTGTTTTCTTGTTTCGGGCAATGGGACCTTCATCAGCCATCCCGATGTGAATCTGATAATGCGAGAATCCCTGTTCAGCGTAGCGGAAGAACTCGGTAAGCCCACTCTACGCGAGACGGGCCGGGACATGCTATGGAAAGATTCCGGTTTCACGGACCTGGGTATCAATCTCATGGGTCAGGATGCCTTTCTTGCGTACGCTCGTATCCCGTCTACCGGCTGGTCATTAGGAGCGGTGTTTCTCAAGAGCGAAATCTTCGCGGAAATCAATACACTGCTCCGTACAACCATTCTCTTGGCAGCCGTGGGCGTAGCGCTCTTGCTGGCGGTAGCCATTCTCAACGCCAGGTCCATCGCCAGGCCTCTGCGTCGCATGGCCACGGCTTCCGGAAAAATAGCCGCGGGTGATCTCGATGTTGATTTTTCGGACATCAAGAGGAGCGACGAGGTCGGCCTGTTGGCCCAGGCGTTTACGCGGATGGCGCATGGACTGAAAGAAAGGGATTTTATCAGAGACACTTTCGGCCGTTATCTCACCCGAGAGGTGGTTAATCGGCTGCTGGAGTCCAAAGACGGACTTCAGCTCGGCGGTGAATCCAGAGACATCTCCATGATCATGTCCGACTTGAGGGGCTTTACCGCACTCACTTCGAACATGCAGCCCGAACAGGTGATCTCGTTCCTCAATCGATACCTTGGCAAGATGGTGGAAATCTTGATCGAATACCGTGGGACCATAGATGAGATAATAGGAGACGGCATCTTGGCTTTTTTCGGTGCGCCGGAGTCGATGGAAGATCATCCTGCTCGGGCTGTGGCCTGCGCTTTGAAGATGCAAGTCGCCATGGATGAGATCAACGCTCTTAACGAAGCGGACGGGTACCCTCGGCTTGAAATGGGTGTTGCCGTGAACACAGGCCAGGTGGTGGTGGGAAATATCGGGTCCGAGAGACGAACCAAATATGGCGCAGTGGGTTCGCAGGTCAATTTCACCGGCAGAATAGAATCCTTCACGGTAGGGGGTCAGGTGCTCATAAGCCGAGCAACTTATGAGAGGCTGTCAGATCTGTTGGATATCAGAAAGGTGCTGACTGTCGAAATGAAGGGCATGCCGGGCACAGTGGATCTGTATGATGTCAAAGCCATAAGAGGCCCTTACGGCATCAGCCTGCCTGACAGGGATGAAACGCCGGTGGCGCTGAAGAACAAAATCGGTGTTCAAATTCACAGGATAGATAAGAAAACGATTGCCAAGGCCGGCGCATCCGCCTGGTTTACGAGCATTTCTTTGAGTTCCGCAGTGTTGATGTCCGCTGTGCCCGTCAAACAATGGGAGGACTTGAAAATAACGCTTCTGGATGACGATTTGAGACCGGTGTCCGGTGAAATCTATGCCAAAGTAGTCTCCGTTACCGAGGTTGAGGATCATTACGAAGCGGTTGTTCATTTCACGTCGGTCCCGGCCGAAGCATATAGAATCATTCGCCAACGGTTTTCCGAGTAAAGCGGCTGACGCCCATAGGCGCTAACTTTGGTGTACGTCCCCCCTTTGGTAAAGGAGGGACAGGGAGGATTTGGATCCAAGTCCTTGAAAATCCCCTTAAATCCTCCTTTAGAAAAGGGGGACTTTGGCGACCTGATGACCTTGTGAGCTGTCCACAATCGAAAGAGACAATAGGTGAGCGTCTACGGACTGAAGCCGACCTGGTGGCATTCGCGAGCAAACAACGATGAGTACGATCATTGAATTACCCTGGGGTAGTGATTTATTAAGGGTTAGCCTGCCTGAAAATTGGGGGCTTCTTGGAGAACTCAAGCCCAAGAGCGCTCCGGTTATATCTGTCCCGGCTGACGCCTGCGCAGAGGCGCTTAGCCGACCCATCGGGGCTGAGAGATTGGGTTCCAGGGACCTTGCTGGTCGCCGGGTCGCGCTGGTCGTGGACGACCATTCGCGGCCCACACCTTTAAAGGATTTCATTAAACCGGTCCTTGGTGAACTGGCTTCTGCCGGAGCTCGGGACGAAGATATCGATATCCTCATAGCCACGGGCGTGCACAGGGCGAGTCGGCTCGAGGAAGTGGAAAGAAAAATCGGCGCTGATGTAATGGGCCGGTATCGGTGGCGATGCCACGATGCGTACGATGCGAATGATCTTGTCGACATGGGCGTCACCGGGCGGGGTACGCCGGTTTTCCTGAACAAATTATTGGCACAGGCGGACCTGATCGTTTGTCTGGGAGCGTTGGAGCCCCATCTGCTGCTGGGATTCGGCGGCGGCCTGAAAATGATTATTCCCGGTTGTGCTGGCGCGGAGACCATCGGAAAAAACCACATGCAGGGCGTAGATCCCGATCACTTTGACTACGTGGGCACGCCGGGCGACCATTCGCCTATGAGACTGGACCTGGAAGAAGGAGCGGGTTTGCTCGGTCGAGAAATATTCGTTGTCAATGCCGTCATGAACGAACAGGCTCGTCCGACCGCCTTTTTCTGCGGCCACCCGGTGAAAGCGCACCGGGCTGGGGAAACCTTGGTTCAAGACTTGGTTCGGTTGGAAGTGCCCGAACAGTCCGACGTTGTTTTAACCAACTCTTTTCCCATGGACCTGGACCTGAGGCAATCGGCCAAATGTCTCGGCAACACGCTTTATGCATGCAAGCCGGGCGGAGTGATCATGGGCTGCCTGCGATGCGAACACGGTTTGGGAGAGATGCCTTTGGCCAAAAAGACGCCGCCCTATACGGCAATGAGGCTCTTGCTGAAGATCATCGGAAAGAAACGAATCCTACAGTTGGTCGAAAAGGCCAAAAAAGGTGAGCCGATAGAAGAGACATTTCTGGGTCATTTCGCCTTACAGATGCTCAGACGAAATCATCTGGCTATATTCAGTGATAGTAAAGAAGTGCCTCCGGACATCGGTCGAAAAATGGGCCTTGCCAAGAGCTATCGGGACGTTCAAGAAATGTTGGCCTGGGCTGCCGGGAAGGTCACCGGGCGTGCCACGATCTGGGTTTTCCCGTACGGCGGGACCACGTATGCAGCCACAGCAAGCGGCGCTGAAAATTAACTTTCAACAAGCAAAAAAAAAGCAGTCAGGGGAGACTGCTATAAGGGTATGGATTCATTTCGTTGATCTATTTGGACTGCAATGGTCGTGCCAATAAACTTATGTAATGAATATCGTTATGTTTGGGATCGAATACACCCTTTGGGCATGGCCGATGAGCGAGTAATTAGTATACACTTTTGCCTGCCCGTTTGAGCGCATGTGAAATTTTTGCACAGTAACCCAAACTCATACTTTGAATTGCCAAAATTTCCATCTCTTGCATGTCCTTGACATCTTCCGAAACACTGACCAATAGTAGTTTTGTCACCCATCAGCCCTGAGTAATTGGTATCGCACAAGTAATCTTCAACATGCTGCTGCCTATCTGTGGGGAGGCTCCTATGGATCAGAACGCAATCAATGTAATCG
>DATKMG010000607.1:0-10196 GCA_035541995.1 Terriglobia bacterium | reverse complement strand
ACCGAAAACAAGATTATTCCGCCACCCGGTAGAGTTGCTCTACCCACGCATGCTATGTCTGCAGGCCCTGCTTCCAGCGCAAGATGGGATGTCGCGCAGCTTGGACTTCGTCCAGCCGTTTGACACGGGTGGTGTAAGGAGAGTGACGCAAGAGTTCTGGATTAGATTCAGCCTCTTCCGCTATGGATTTCATGGCATCGATAAACAGGTCCAGTTCTTCGCGTCCTTCGCTTTCTGTCGGCTCGATCATTAACGCCCCGGGAACAATCAACGGAAAAGCGACTGTGGGGGGATGAAAGCCATAGTCCATGAGACGTTTGGCAATGTCCATGACGGACACGTGATGCTGGGCCTGCATCTTACTCGAAAAAACAACCTCATGAAGCACGGGTTCGTCATAAGGAAGGTCGTACACTCCTTTGAGTCCGTGTTTGATGTAATTGGCATTAAGAATGGCCACCTGACTGGCTTCCGTCAGACCTTTGGCGCCATTGGCAAGAACGTAGCAAAGAGCCCGAACCACCGTCCCAAAATTCCCGTAGAAAGCCTTAACCTTGCCAATGGACTGTGGCCGCTCGTAATTAAGAAAGTAACTCCCTGATTCATCCACCTCTACAGTAGGAACAGGCAAGAAGGGCTCTAGGACTCGTCTGACTGCCACTGGTCCGGCGCCTGGGCCTCCGCCTCCATGAGGAGTGGAAAAAGTCTTATGAAGGTTGATGTGCAATACGTCAATCCCAAAATCTCCAGGCCGAGTGAGACCCATTAGTGCATTCAAGTTAGCCCCATCCATGTAAACCAACCCGCCCCGGCTGTGAACCAGTTCTGTAATGCGGATGATGTTTGGTTCAAAGATACCAAGTGTGTTGGGATTCGTCAGCATAAGAGCTGCGACATCAGCGGTCATGGCCTGGTCCAGTGCGTCCAGGTTGATGCAGCCATGGGTATCGGACTTCAAGCTTTCCACGCTATAACCGGCTATGGCAGCGCTGGCCGGATTCGTACCGTGTGCAGAGTCGGGAATAAGAATCTTCTTGCGCGCATCGCCCCGGCTGGCCAGGCAAGCCCGAATCATCATGACCCCTGTGAGTTCACCACTGGCCCCGGCAGGGGGTTGGAAGGTCACCCGGTCCATACCCGTGATTTCCGCCAGCAGGTCTCCCATGGTTTTCAGAACCTGCAGATTTCCCTGCACCATGGATTCCGGCATTAGGGGATGAGAGTTGGCAAACCCCTCAAACCCCGATACTCGCTCATTGATGCGGGGATTGTACTTCATGGTACAGGACCCCAGAGGATACATCCCGGCATCGATGCTGTGGTTCCAGGTGGAAAGACGAGTGAAATGGCGAATGACATCGACTTCGCTGACCTCTGGAAAATCTTCGATTTCAGAACGAACGTTTTCCTCCCCCAAAGCTTCAATTAGCTTGGGTTCGGGCACATCCAATTCAGGTAGATCGTATCCACGCCGTCCGGGGGAAGTGCGCTCGAAAATCAATCCTTCATTTTGGGTCATGTGAGGAGAAGCTTTTCGAATGGGCATATTTGTCTACAAAGTCCTGAGAATCTGAATGAAATGATCGATGTCGGCTTTCGATTTTGTCTCCGTCACGGAAACGAGCAGCGCGTTGGACAGGGCAGGGAAGTAATGTCCAAGGTCAATCCCCGGGATAATTCCCGCATCGTAAAAGCGGCTTGCCACTTGGGAGAAGGGCTGGGGCAAAAGGAGCACAAATTCATTAAAGCGGGGCCCTTCGAACAGGACTCTCACCTTGCCGGACTTTCTCACTTCAGCAAGGGCATATTGCGTCTTGGCCACGTTTTGAAGCGCGACCTCCCGAAGCCCTTTTCTGCCCAGCAAGCTGCAATAGATAGTTGCCATCAAAGCAAAAAGGCTCTGGTTGGTACAAATGTTGGAGGTCGCCTTTTCCCGACGAATATGTTGTTCACGGGTGGAGAGAGTCAAAACGAATCCTCTCTTCCCCTCGGAATCCACCGTCTGGCCCACCAGACGTCCGGGCAGGTTCCGCACGTGTTTTTCCCGGGCTGCCAGAAAGCCCACATGGGGTCCTCCAAAACTCTGGGGGATACCCAGTGATTGGGCCTCACCGCAAACTATATCTGCACCCATTGCTCCAGGCCCATTGACGATGCCGAGCGAAAGAAGTTCTGCAATGTTGACAATGAGCAGGGCACCCCTTCTATGCGCTAGCGCAGCCAATTTTCTTATGGGTTCCAGGTTGCCCAGAAAATTGGGGGATTGAACAGCCAAAGCGGCCACATCATCGCCCAGGACACGCTCGACGCGGACGATATCGACTGTCCCGCCTTCCTCAAACTCAACTGGTTCTACACTAAGGTTTTGATGCGATAAGTAAGTGCCGACGACCTTGCGGTATTCCGGATGAACTGTTGAAGCCAGCAGAAAGCGGTGCCGTTGTGTGATACGGGCTGACATCAGCATTGCTTCCGCCAGCGCTGTGCTCCCGTCATACATCGACGCGTTGGAAACCTCCATGTCTGTCAGCTGACAAATAAAGGTTTGGAATTCAAAGATGGCTTGGAGAGTACCCTGGCTGATTTCGGCTTGGTACGGAGTGTAGGACGTAAGGAATTCGGCCCGCGATGTCAGGGTTTCGATTACAGTAGGGATATAGTGGGCGTTGACCCCTCCACCCAGGAACGATACAAGACCTTTGGAGTTTCTACCTTCGTATTCCCGAAACTTCTCGAGCAGCTTGGTTTCTGATAAGGGGGGCGGTAGATTCAAATCCCCACGGAATCGCAGTTCCCGAGGTATGCCGACAAGCAAGTCTTCAATCGATTGAAGCCCCATTTCTGCGAGCATCCGTTGCCGATCTTCTGCGGAATTCGGAATGTATCTCATTTACTCGGCAGACTCCTCGGCAACGAGCTCCGCATACTCATCAGGCTTCAACAGATCCTTGATTTCTTCAGCACTCGAGATCTTCAGCTTGATGAACCAGGCGTCCCCATAAGGGTCAGAATTCACTAACTCGGGAGAATTCGACAAATCCGGATTGATCTCGATAACCTCTCCAGCGAGCGGGCAAAAAACCTCGGAGACCGCCTTAACGGACTCGACATTTCCGAAAGGCTCGTTCGTATCGAAAGTATCTCCCACCTTGGGGAGCTCAACAAAGACCACATCGCCCAACTCTTTTTGAGCGTAGTCAGTGATTCCAACCAGCACTGTTTCTTTTTCTGCAAGGACTCGAACCCATTCATGCTGCCGAGTATAGAGACAATCTTCAGGAAACTTCATGAATTCCTCCTTGAAAGATCGAATTCAACCAATGAAGATCCGCGGTCTATTTTCTCCGGGTGTAAAACGGTGTGGCGACAACTTTGGCAGGCAACCTCTGATTCCGCACCTGGATATCAAGCACGGTTCCGATCTCACTATGCTGCGCGGGAACATATGCCAGGCCTATATTCTTCTTCAGGAAAGGCGACAAACTCCCGCTGGTGACGGTACCAACCACCTCCCCCGCAATCAGGACTGGATAACCATCTCGGGCAATGCCTTTACATTGCATTTCCAAGCCGACCAGCTTTCTGGAGATCCCTCGTTGCTTCTGGGCCAGTAAAGCAGCTTTCCCGATAAACTCTCCCTTCCCAGGTTTCACAATCCAGTCGAGTCCAGCTTCCCATGGAGTGGTCTTTTCGGAGATTTCGTGCCCGTACAAGGCCATCTTGGCTTCAAGTCGAAGCGTGTTACGTGCCCCCAGTCCTACCGGGAGCAATCCTGCAAGCGATCCGACCTCAAACAGACTCTTCCATATTTGCTTTGAATAATCTGGTGAAAAATAGAGTTCAAAGCCATCTTCACCAGTATATCCTGTCCGAGTGATCAAGGCATCGATTCCATCGACTTGACCCTTGGCAAACCAATAGTACTTCATCCCTTCCAAGTTGACATGGGTCAATTGTCGCAGAATGGCCAGAGCTTGAGGACCCTGCAGAGCCAGTTGAGTGTAATGCCGGCTGGTGTCTTCCACTTTTGCATCAAAACGATTTTGCTGGTTTATCCACTCAAAATCTTTCTCGGCGTTGGAGGCATTGACGCAAAGGAAGTAATGATATTGAGTAATGCGGTGAACCAGGATGTCGTCCACGAATGTCCCTTCGGGATAGAGCAGACCCGAATATTGAATTTGGCCATCCTGAAGGCGTGACGCGTCGTTAGAGGTCACAAGTTGGACAAGTGCCAGGCTCTCCGGGCCGGTGATTTCGATCTCTCCCATATGGCTGATGTCAAAAAGCCCGGCGGCCGTGCGAACGGCCATGTGCTCTTGAATAATCCCGGAATCGCAATACTCAATGGGCATTTCCCAACCGGCAAACTCAGCCAGGCGGGCCCCAAGTTCTTTGTGGATTCCATGGAGTGCGGTTTTCTTGAGCTGTGTGGTTGTTTCCATAAGCGAGTAGTTCTACTGGAAGCCTCGAACCGTCAAGTCGAAGGCAAACTAACATAGGCTCCAATGGGTGTCAAGCGGCAGGCTCAACCGCTTCGAGTACACGAGGCTGCGATTACCTGCAAAGGTTTCGGTTTCTCCAGCAGAGTTGGTTCGACTTGCGAGGCGGACTGATGTTTTTGAGATGGAACGAAGGGAATTTGTCGATCAATTTCTACGGGATTGATTGCTTTCCCAATCGAGGATCTTATGCTCCGATGCTGCAACTGCGACCAATTTGAATCGGATTGCCATTGCGAGCGGTTTTGTTTGCTGTGTCAGTCAGACGAGTGGGTCCGACTATGCGAAGACGGCTATTATTATTGTCGGGATTGTCGAGAGGTGTGTGATTTGCGGTGCGATGAAGTCCCGATACAGCGACCTTGAACAGGCTCTAAGTAATAGGGGCCCGGGGCTTCCTGAAAGACAAAGGGAAGAAAAGCCTTCTCAGACCCCTCATGGGCACGACGGAGCACTTATGCGGCGATCTCCTGTTCCCTTTTGTATTGGCAGTTGATGCACAACTTGACCCACGGTAAAGCTTCCAATCGCTTCTCGTTGATGACCTCTTCACACTCTTCGCACAGGCCATAAGAATCATGTGTCATTTTCATCAAGGCATCCTTGACCATGGTCAGCAACTGTCGATCCCTTTCACAGAGCGAATAAAGCTGCTCTTTTGAATAGGATTGCACACAAAGATCGTAGACATCGGGTTCTGGCTCTTCGAAGTCCTTGATCCCGTCAACTCTCTTCTCCTCAATGGCTGAGTGTAATTCTCTGAGTTTATTGACTAAGACACTCCTGAAGAGCTCCTGTTTGGTTTTTCTCATATTGGCCTCCTCGTCCACTGAATTGGGCCATCTCCATTTCTAATATTCGACATGCCCCGAGTCAAAAGTCTGTGAGTTCTGACACGAATCCAACTTTTGATCGGATGTTCTTCTCCAATGGATAACTTTTTTGCCAAAAAGGTTTGATGCCTCCACCAAAAAAACCTTGATAATTTATCTGCACTTCTGAAAATTCTCGTGGATAGCAGAAAATCTAACAATACTAAGCCATTTATTGACAATATTTTACAAGAATAACTTCAAGAACTAGTAGAGGCGTGCTTTGCTCCTTCAAACTAGAGAATTGGGTTTGAATGAACGAGCTTTCTTGAGAATACCGTCTTCATATGGGAGCCGATCCCGAGCGGCGATTCTGCTTTGGCCGATGACGTCGCCGCGTGCGTGACGGCGGTCAGACGCGCGCCTCCCACCTTGACATCTTCATGTTCCGTGGCGCACCTGCAAGGGGCATGAGAGGCTTTTCTGAAAATGCAGGCATCAAGGTGGCCGCCGCGCTCCGTCGCGGCGGCAGCCCGGTTCAAACTGATCGCCGCCCGGAGATTGGCTCCCACGCTACCCCCATGACCGCTATTTTCATACACGGTGGTGAACTTGAAGAGGTCATGGGGCACTTTCATCAGTATCACAGGACTAGGGCACCCCGTCCGCTGGTGCACTTGGAGTTGCCCTTGATCGCCAGAATTGCTTGATAAAAATGCCAGATGCGGGGTTTGAGAATAAGGTGAATTATGCTATCTTGGTTTCCACGCGGGCACAAGTGCGTGTGATTTCACTGAATTCGGTCTTGGCCATGGTCTGTCTCGACGAATAATCGAATTTGTTTCAGGGGCGAAATGCACGGCCAATCCATCATTGACATCTTCCGTTCTGGCGTGTGCCATAATGACAAGCCCAATGCGTTGATGTTTAAGCGCAATGGGCTTTATGAGAGTATTCCTTCAAAGGAAT
The DNA here is from genome assembly GCA_035541995.1 of Terriglobia bacterium. Taxonomy (GTDB): domain Bacteria; phylum Acidobacteriota; class Terriglobia; order Versatilivoradales; family Versatilivoraceae; genus DATKMG01. The sequence continues at coordinate 3,913 of DATKMG010000607.1, read as the reverse complement.
TCCATAATATGGTCATGCAGACCGCAGCTGGTCTGACCGAATTAGGAATCCGGAAGGGTGATCGGATCGGCATACTCTCTGAGAATCGCCCGGAATGGACAGTGGCCGATTTGGGAATCCTGGCCAACGGTGCGGTCAATGTTCCAATCTATCCGAGCTTGCCCTCTGGTCAGATTGAGTATCTGGCTCAACATGCGGGGATTCGTTTGATTTTTGTTTCGACTCTCGCCCAGCTGGAGAAGATTCGGCAGATTCGAAAAGCTCTCCCCAGCCTGGAGAAAATTGTGCTGCTGGACGAAGTCCCAGTCACGAGTCCAGACGTAATCAAACTCTGCAATTTGATCGATTTGGGGCGGGTTTTGTTACAGCGTAATCCTTTACTTTACGAAGAGATCTCCGAGAGGGTAGAGCCTGAAGATTTGGCCAGCATCATCTACACATCCGGAACTACTGGTATTCCCAAAGGGGTGATGCTTTCGCACGCAAATATTGTCTCCAATGTATTGTTTTGCGCAAAGATCTTCGACATCAATTCAAGTGATGTGGTTCTCACCTTCCTGCCGCTTTGCCATATCTTTGAGAGAATGGCTGATTACCTGATGATCTATTGTGGAGCGACAATTGCCTATGCAGAGAACGCTGAGGCTGTCCCTCAGAATATGCTGGAAGTAAGGCCAACAATCGTCCCCAGTGTTCCGAGACTCTTTGAGAAGATGTATTTACGGTTGATGGACACGATTGACTCCAGTCCCCCGATGAAGCGACGGTTAATGCGGTGGGCTATTGGTATTGGCAGGAAATACAGCTGCCAAACTCTAGCCTCCAAGCGGGTGGGCTGGAGTCTCTCACTCAAACATCGTATAGCTTCCTGGCTAGTCTTCTCGAAGCTGGCGGCTAAACTAGGCGGTCGCCTGCGCTTCTTCATTTCAGGTGGAGCTCCACTCGACGTGGAACTAGCCGAGTTCTTCCATGGCCTGGGAGTTTTAATCTTCGAAGGCTACGGGTTGACTGAGACCTCTCCGGTTATCGCAGTTAATCAACCCAAGCAGTTCAAATTCGGGAGTGTTGGCAAGCCCATTGATGGAGTTGAAGTTGCGTTTTCGGAGGACGGGGAGATCTTGACTCGGAGTCCTTCTGTGATGATGGGCTACTACCGCATGGAAGAGGAAACAAAAGAGGCCTTCAAAGGCGATTGGTTTCGCACCGGGGATATTGGTTTCCTCGACGAAGATGGATTTCTTCACGTCACTGATCGCAAGAAGGACCTTATCGTCACGGCCAGCGGCAAAAATGTGGCTCCACAGAAGATTGAAGGGGTGCTGAAGAAATGTGCCTACTTGCTCAACGTCGTCACGATTGGCGACAGACGCCCATATCTATCTGCCTTGGTCGTCCCAAACCAGGAGAGACTCATCGAATACGCTCGAGAGAAGAGATTAGTATTCCGGAACTATGCAGAGCTTTTGAAGAAACCTGAAATCAATCAATTCTTACTTGGACAAATAGAATCTCACTTGTCGAATTTTGCTCATTTTGAGCAAGTGAGAAAAATCGCGCTGCTGGAAAAGGATTTCACCATTGATGAGGGAGAATTGACTCCGAGTTTGAAAGTGCGTCGTCGGGTAGTTGAGACCAAGTACCGGGATCTGATTGAAGAGCTATACGCACCTGTATACCAGCCTGCCTGAATGAAAAGAGACATTGAAAATGTTGTTGTGGTCGGGACTGGAGTCATGGGGGCAGCCATCGCGGCCCATTTCGCCAATGCCCGGTTTTCGGTCACACTCCTGGATATCGTTCCTCAAGAGCTCGACACTGGGGAGATCCGTCAGGGATTGGATCTCCGTTCGCCTGTAGTTCGCAACCGAATTGTAAAGGGTGGCTTGGAGAGAGCCAGGAATACAAAGCCCCCGGCTTTATTTCTTCCAGAATATGCGGAAGATATTCGGCTGGGGAATCTGGAAGATAACTTCAGATGGTTTACCGAAGCAGATTGGATCATCGAGGCAATCACAGAAGATTACCAGCTCAAAAGAGTCCTTCTCGAAAGAATCGACAGCCTGCGGTCACCGGGGACCATTGTCAGCTCCAATACTTCCGGGATCCCAATTAGAAAGCTGGCATCGGGGCTAAGTGAGGATTTTCGCCGCCATTTTCTGGGAATTCACTTCTTCAATCCCCCTCGTTACATGAAGCTCGTGGAGAGTGTTCAAGCCGAAGAGACGCTACCCGAAGTGTTTGAAAAGGTCGCTGAAATCTGCGACCGGCAATTAGGGAAGGGGATCGTGTCGGCAAAGGACACTCCTTACTTCATTGCCAACCGCATTGGGACCTTTGCCATCCAGACCGTTTTCCAATTGATGAGCGAGTGTGGCCTTGGAATCGATGAGATCGACCAACTAACAGGCCCTATCTTGGGGCGGCCCAAGAGTGCGACCTTTCGAACTTTGGACATAATTGGGTTAGACACTTACGCCTATATTGTCCACAACATTTACGAAAGCGTCAGCAACGATGAGCAGAGGGAAGCCTTCAGGGTTCCCGCTCTGGTAAAGGTACTCGTCGAAAAGAAGTGGCTGGGCGACAAGACTCACCAGGGCTTCTACAAGAAGCTAAAGACCCAAGGAATCCTTACACTGGATCCATGCACACTCGAATATGGACCTCGTCGCGAAACTCACTTCCCCTCACTCGATGAAGCCAGGTCCTTCCCGATTTTGGAAGAACGGCTGAGGTTCCTGATCAACCGTCCCGATAAGGTCGGGGAATTCGTTTGGAAATCTCTGAGCCGGACCCTAGTTTACACTGCCAATCGAATTCCCGAGGTTTCTGACAGCATTGTAGACGTTGATAATGTCCTGAAGTGGGGGTTTAACTGGGAGCTCGGTCCATTTGAAATATGGGACGCTCTCGGCGTGAACACGGTGGCTGACAGAATCCGTCAAGAGAGGGGCATGCTTCCTACTCTGATCGAAAAGCTCCTTTCAACGGCGGAAAAGCGGTTTTACACCAAACAAGACGGGACCAGATGCTACTTCGTTCCGGACTCGCGTCACCATATCCCCATCCCATCGCATGCTGGAGTCCTCTTTATTAGCGATTTGAAGGCACATGAGCGGGTCATTCGAGAAAACAGGTCAGGCAGCCTGATTGATATGGGAGATGGTGTAGCAGTGCTGGAATTCCATTCCAAAATGAATACGATAGACGGCAATCTCCTGCAATTGATGGAGGACGCTTTGGCTGTCGCACATGATTCATTTTTGGGACTTGTAATTGGGAATCAGGGGCAGCACTTCTCGGCGGGGGCAAACCTCCAATTCATTCTCAAACTCGCGCAAGACAAGAACTGGCAAGGGATTGACCAAATGATCCGCAATTTTCAGCGGGTCAACATGAAGATCAAGTATTCTCCCTGTGCTGTGGTGGTCGCACCCTTTGGCTTGACTCTAGGGGGAGGGTGCGAAATTGCACTACATGCCTGTTGTCTGCAGGCTCATTCTGAAACTTACATGGGGTTGGTGGAGCTGGGCGTCGGTCTTATCCCAGCTGCCGGCGGGATAAAGGAAATGCTCTTGCGTACCCAGGCTAAAACCCACAATCGTCCTACGCCTGACTATGTTTCTCATCTTCGATCGACTTTTGAAAATATTGCCACCGCAAAGACGTCGGCTTGTGCGGTTGAGGCCAGGAATCTTGGTTTCCTGCGGGACACCGACGGTATAACTATGAACAGGGATCGCCTGCTGGCGGATGCAAAGGCACGGGTGCTTGAATTGAGTCGACAGGGCTACAGGAAGCCCCTTCCAACCCGCGGGATCACGGCCATGGGGAATAGGGTCTTGTCTATATTAAAGCTGGGCATCCACCTGGCCAGAAGGGCCGAGCAGATCACGGACTATGATGTCCATCT
>DATKMG010000606.1:0-2676 GCA_035541995.1 Terriglobia bacterium | reverse complement strand
AGGACGGGCAAGATGCCCGTCGCCACCGAATCATCTTCTTTTTCGGAAAAAACTTTCGAGAATCACTACAGCATATCATCACCACCCCAACGCGCGCGATGCTGTTCGCTTCGTTCACCGTATCCTAATGGGCCTTTTTGGAAGCGTCCGTTGCACCAAGTGGGCACTCAGGTCGGAGTCTGGGAACGAAACAATTGATAACCGAAAGGACAGTCGAGGTTGCAAGCACGATCAACGGAGAGTATCATAACCGCAGGAGTAGGTCTTATGTCTGTTCGAACCTTAACTGCCATCCTGCACAAGGAACAGGACTTGTTCGTCGCAGAGTGCCCGGAGGTGGGGACCGTCAGTCAAGGGTATACCTTGGAAGAAGCTATTGCCAATTTGAGGGAAGCCACCGAACTGTATTTGGAGGAGTTCCCGGCTCCCGAATCTGATAGGTCATTCCTCACCACCTTTGAAGTGACATATGGTTGAACTGAGGCGAGTCTCAGGCAAGGATACGATTCGGGCTCTGGAGCGGATGGGTTTCGTGAAAATCAGGCAGCGCGGGAGTCACGTCGTTCTGAAGAAAATGCCGGAAGGTAAAGTCGGCTGTGTGGTCCCGCTACATCGTGAACTCGCAATTGGAACACTTCGCGGAATTCTAAAGCAGGCTGGGGTCCCGCTATTGGATTTTCTGGACAATTTATAACCCCGCGCTACGTCTCTTGGGATCACCAGATCTTACACGAGGGGATTAGCATCTAAGGGAGTGGGTTCAGTCGCGGATGGTCCTAAAGGCGATGGACCCAGTTCCGCGAGCCGGTCGAACATCGTCTGTACGGCTGCCACGAATTTTTGGGCCATGGATGCGCTCATGTTGAACATCTCCAGGCGGCGGGGGTCGATGCCGGCGTCCTCAAGGAGCTGTTTAGTATATTCCACCACCTGCCGCGCTCGCAGGTTCCCTTCGACAAAATGGCATTCGCCTTCCATGCATCCGGCCACGAAAACAGCATCAGCTCCATGACGGAATGCTTCCAGCAGAAGAATAGGTTCGACTTTTCCCGTGCAGAGCAGCTTTACGATCCTGACATTATGAGGATATTGTAGCCGCATGGAGCCTGCCAGATCCGCCGCGTTGTATGCACAATAGGTGCATGAAAACGCAATAATTTTCATCTCTTGAGAATTCATCAACGCTTCCTGTTCACACTGCCTGCACTTTGGCGAGCACCTGTTCATCCGTATGATGCTGAAGTCTTATGGCTTTGCGGGGACACACGCTCGCACAGATCCCGCATCCCTGGCACGAGGCGGTCTCGATGTAGGCCCTGTTGGTGGCCGGGTCTATTGCCGGCACGTTGAATGGGCAGACTCGCACGCATGTGAGGCACGATGCACAGAGGTCGGGATCTACCACGGAGACCTCGCCGGACACCTGCAAGAACTCCTTGCTCAGCACCGTGGCCGCGCGTGCCGCAGCCCCTTTTGCTTGGGCCAAGGTCTCGGATATATATTTGGGTCCGTGCGCAAGGCCGCACAAGTAAATCCCCTCGCTTGCGAAATCCAGGGGCCGCATCTTCATATGGGCTTCCATGAAGAAACCCACATCATTGCGCGGAATTTTCATTAACGTCCCGAGGGCTTCTGTCTCAGAATGCGGCCTTATGGCAGCGCTCAGCACAACTCGATCCGCGGGAAGCTCCACTTCCCCGCGCAGGACCTCGTCAAACACCGTGACTTTCAATCCCCTAGCGTCTTCCTCCACCGTCGGTTTTCGCTCTGTATCATAACGAAGGAAAATTACGCCGGCCTCCCTGGCCTTTCGGTAATATAGTTCTTTGAAGCCGTAAGTCCTTATGTCTCGATACAGGACAAAAACATTGATGAACGGATCTTGCTTTTTGAGCGCTAGAGCGTTCTTGATGGCGCTCCCACAACAAACCCTACTACAGTAAAGGTTATCCGGCTCACGAGAACCCACACATTGGATCATGACCACATTCTTGATGCCTTCTAAGCGGCTAGGCTCGTCATGGAGGTATCTATCCAGCTCGGTTTGAGTCCACACCTTGTCGGATTGGCCTCGCAGATACTCGGTGGGTTCATATTCCCGGCCGCCCGTTGCAACCACGATGGCGCCGCTTTCTATCTCTGATTCCTCTCCGCCCTGACGATTCCGGACCCTGACCGAAAAACGGCCCACGTGGCCAGAGTAGTCAGTCAGCTCGGAGTTCAATAGGACCTTGATTTTAGGATGTGAAAAGACCTTTCGCTGAAGCTCATCGACAAAGGCGGCCACATCGAGCCCGCCCAAGGTACGACGGAGATTAAGGGCCGCTCCGCCCAGACGGTCCTCTCGTTCCACCAGCGCACATTCAAATCCCTGGTCTGCCAGTGAGAGGGCCGCGGTCATGCCGCCAACACCGCCGCCAATAACCAGCCCGGATGGAACAACGGGAAAAGTGTGTTCCTGGATCGGCTCCAGCCGGGCCGCGCGGGAGACGGCCATGCGTATGAGATCTTTGGCTTTTATTGTAGCAGGTTCAGGTTCCTGCTGATGAACCCAGGAACATTGATCACGAATATTGGCCATCTCGAAAAGGTATTTGTTAATCCCCGCCTCACGACAAACATCACGGAAGAGAGGCTCATGCGTCCTGGGGCTGCAAGAGGCCACTACCAATCTGT
>DATKMG010000605.1:0-2919 GCA_035541995.1 Terriglobia bacterium | reverse complement strand
GACCGGATGGGGGTTCCACGGCAAGTTTTGCGCCGCCTGGCCATTGCCACTTATGAGGCGGAAATGAATTTGATAATCCACACGTTGCAGGGGGGTGAACTCACAGCCACCGTGCAACCGGAGAAGATCGAAGTTGCTGCCGTGGACTCGGGACCTGGAATACCGGATGTAGAACAGGCCATGCAGCCTGGCTATTCTACCGCCCCTCACTGGATCCATGAATTGGGGTTTGGGGCCGGAATGGGGTTGGTCAATATCAAGAAATGTGCCGATGAAATGTCATTGGAGTCGAAGGTCGGTGCAGGGACACGCCTGACTTTTGCGGTTTACCCCCGGATGCACGCAGGAGAACCGGGGCATGCTGAACAGGGAGGACATAAACCCGCGTGATCCATCTCAAAGAGATCATCCAATCCCTGAATCTGGAAGTGGTGGCAGGCGGGTCCCATAACCGGCCTGTCCGTGCCGGCTACGCCTCCGACTTGCTGAGCTGCGTAATGGGCCGTGCCGGCCAGCAGTACGTCTGGGTCACTCTGCAGTCGCACGTAAATGTGGTGGCAGTGGCCAGTCTGCTGGGTCTTTCGGGAATCATCATCACGGAAGGGCAGAGGCCTGACCCGGAAGCCATCGAGCGGGCTGAACAGGAAGGGGTCGTGCTCATGTTGACTCCGCGCACGACTTTTTCGGTGGTGGCCGACCTGAGTGCACTTGGAGTACGGGGTGAGGTTGAAAGCGCGTGAGGGACGTGGCAAGAGATGTTGAAGTCTTTGGTGGCAGATTTGCATCTGCATACCGTGCTGTCGGCATGTGCCGAAGTCGAGATGACGCCACTCCTCATTGTGCGGCGCGCCTCTCAATTGGGCCTCGGCATAATTGGAATCACCGACCACAACGCTTGCCTGAATGCCGGTGCCGTCATGCAGGCGGTTCAAGGGACCGGGATTTCGGTATTGCCTGGCATGGAACTTCAGACCCGAGAGGAAGTACACATGTTGTGTTTGTTTGATTCCCTGGAGCGTTGTTGGCAATGGCAGGACGAGGTGTGGGCCAAGCTTCCCGGCCTCGAGAACCGCGAAGAAGTCTTTGGTCCGCAGTTTGTCGTCGATGCCAGCGGAGACTGGGTTCGCACCGAACCCCGCCTGTTGTCCACTTCGGCAGACATTTCAATAGAGGCAGCGACTGCCAGGGTCCACGAGTTGGGGGGAGCTGCGATTCCCTGCCACGTTGACCGTCCCTCCTTCAGTCTGCTGGCCAATCTTGGCTTTATTCCTCCGGGGCTCGAAGCCGATGCCCTGGAAGTGACGGTACAGTTCCGGCCTGAGAAGAATCCGACCCTATGGGGCAAGTTAGAGGGCCGGCCGCTGGTGGTCAGCGGCGATGCCCACCGCCTGCAGGACGTCCAGGCTCGGACTACTCTGACGGTTGAAGAGGCCGTGATTCCGGAAATCCTGCAGGCGTTTCGAGGAGAGAACGGCCGCTCACTGAAAGTGAATTGGAGTTAGGTGACTGCGGGACGGCACGATGAGCTGTCCAATCGAGAATAGCGAACGAGGAGACGAACCTTATGAGCCAATGCGAATCGGAGAATCTGGATCTGAATCCGCTTGATAAGATCATCGATCAATATACTGCCGCGAAAGGAGCACTGATCCCGATCTTGCAGCGGGCCCAGGAACTCTATGGCTTCCTCCCCTGCAAGGTCCTCAAGCACATTGCCGAACGGACCTGCACTCCCTTGAATGAAGTCTATGGGGTGGTGACTTTCTATGCCCAGTTTTACCTGGAACGGCGAGGCAAGTACGTCATCCGTCAGTGTGACGGGACGGCCTGCCACATTCGAGGAGCGGCCAAGATCATGGACACGGTTGAGAGGGATTTAGGAATCAAAGTGGGTGAAACTACCCCGGGTTACAAGTATACCTATGAAGTGGTTTACTGTCTGGGTTCCTGCGGACTCGCCCCGGTAGCCGTCATCAACGACAAATTTTATGGACGGCTGGAGCCCAGTGAATTTGTGCTGACGCTCAAGGGATTGAAGTAATCGTGTTGGAGCTCGCTTTGCACGTGCTCGATGCGATGCAGAATTCAGTCGATGCCGGAGCAAACCGGCTCGAACTCAGCATCCAGGAGGATCGGGAACAGGATCGGATGATTATCCAACTGAATGACAATGGAAAGGGCATGTCCCGTGAACTGGTTGAGAAGGTGCTGGATCCGTTTGTAACCACTCGGAAGACAAGGCACGTCGGGTTGGGATTGCCCTTGTTTGCGGCTGCGGCTCGTCGTTGTGATGGCGATTTTCAAGTGGAGTCGGCCCCAGGAGAAGGAACCCGGCTCACCGCGGTATTCCGTTACAGCCATTGGGACCGGGCGCCACTTGGTGACATGCCTTCTGCTTTGTTGGCCATCCTCTTGGCTGAACACCCCGTCGACGTGGTTTACACGCATCGAGTGGGGAGCCGGCAGTTTTGCTTTGACAGTTCCGAGATCCGACAGGAATTGGGGAACCTGCCCTTGTCGTTACCGCCGGTGCGCACCTGGATGCTGCAAATGTTACAGGAGGGAGAAAGGGGCCTGCAAGACTCAGGGGCCTGTTCTTAGATTGAAAAAGGGGACTTTCCCATAAAAGCAAGCGATTAGTTCCCGGAAGCGTTGGGAGGAGAACGGATGCTTAAACTGAAGAGCGTGGACGAACTGAAGAAGCTAAAGGAAGAGGCTCAGAGGGCCTTTCATGTGCGGACCCAGACCAGCACCCGCATTATCATTGGCATGGGTACCTGCGGCATCGCCGCCGGGGCGCGGGAGGTCATGCATGCCATCCTGAAGGAACTGGATCAGCGAAAGATCGAAGCCAATGTGGAGACCACCTCCTGCATCGGTATGTGTGTGAAAGAACCCCTGGTCGATATCGAGCAGGGT
>DATKMG010000604.1:0-7269 GCA_035541995.1 Terriglobia bacterium | reverse complement strand
CCAGGCGGCTGCCCTGTCTGTCCATCCTCCCGGCGACAAATTGCACAACGAGCCGGGCAAGACGAGAATCCATCAGTTGAGAATCGGCTGCTTCCTGATAGGCTGCATCCAGCTTTTCGAGGGCGGCGAGATTCGCGCCCCAAAGCCCCAGCGCGGCCGCATTTGCAGCACCGATCGAGGTGCCTACGATCAGGTCGGGTTGATATCCGGCTTCAAACAAAGCCTGGCAAGCACCAACCTGGAGAGCCCCACGCGCTCCACCGCCTCCGAGCACCAATGCAAGACATTTATTCATTTTTATCTCCATTCTCGACTGTTCCTGCCAGAGCCTGCTTGACCACTGCGCCGTCCACGGTTTCCGTCTTGAGTAATTGTTGGGCCACGGTTTCCAGTGCCGCGCGATGCTCCTTCAGTAAATCCTGAGCTCGCTCATATTGTTCGGTGATCATGCGTTGGACTTCATCATCGATGATCTTCAGCGTACTCTGGCTGGCAGCGGCTCCTGTTTCACCGGAGAGGAACTGGTATTGCTGGGTGGCATAGCGAACGGTGCCCAGTTTTTCGCTCATGCCGAATTCTGTGACCATCCGCCGCGCCATTTCGCTTGCCCGTTGGATATCGTCGCTGGCGCCAGTGCTAATCGTGCCAACCACGATTTGCTCAGCGGCCCGCCCGCCGAGCATGACTGCAATCCGGTCTTCCAGCTCTTCGCGGGTCAGCAGGTAGCGATCTTCGGTGGGCATCTGCATGGTAAAGCCCAGTGCGCCGCGGCCGTGAGGCACAATGCTTACCTTGGCAACCGGGTCCGCGTGTGGCACCAGTTCTGCCACCAGGGCGTGTCCACATTCGTGGTAAGCCACGGTAGTGCGCTCCTGTTCGTTCATTACACGCGTTTTCTTTTCCAGCCCGGCGACAACACGCTCGATGGCCGCCTCGAAATCCTGCAGGGTAACGGCTTGGGCAGCGCGTCGGGCTGCAACCAGGGCGGCCTCGTTCATCACATTGGATAGGTCTGCCCCACTAAATCCCGGGGTGACCCTTGCCGCACGGTCGAGGTCGAAATCAGGAGCGAGCTTGATATTCCGGCTGTGGATGCGCAGAATTTGCAAGCGGCCAGCCAGATCGGGAGCCGACACAGTAATCTGGCGATCGAACCGGCCGGCGCGCAGTAAGGCAGGGTCGAGAATCTCAGGCCGGTTTGTGGCGGCCATGATGATGACGGGTTTGTCCTTCTCTGTGCGGAAACCGTCGATCTCGCTGAGCAACTGGTTGAGGGTCTGCTCGCGCTCATCATTATTAGAAAGTTGCCCGGCATTGCTACGGGATTGGCCGATCGCATCGATCTCATCGATGAAAATGATCGCCGGCGCTACCTTGCGTGCGTTCTCGAACATATCCCTTACCCGGGCTGCGCCAACCCCAACGAACATTTCCACGAATTCGGAACCGCTGGTCTCGAAAAAGGGCACACCGGCCTCTCCCGCAGTAGCTTTCGCCAGGAGCGTTTTCCCCGTTCCTGGAGGTCCGACCAGCAGGACACCCTTCGGGATGCGCCCACCCAGACCCGAGAACCGTTCGGGGGTTTTAAGGAACTGGATGATCTCGCTGAGCTCGCTAATGGCTTCATCGGCACCGCCGACATCTTTGAAGGTAACACCAATATTTTCCGGCTTGACCTCGGTGGCCTTACTCCTGCCGATCCCAAACACTCCACCGGCACCCTGGCTGCCGCCGCTCATGCGGCGATAGCCCAGATACCAGATGCCGCCGATCAGCAATAAAGGCAAACCATACGCCAGCAGGAAGTTCCCGATCGGGCTGGGTGGCTCGCTGACGCTGTATTTGACTCCGGCTTTATCCAAAGCCTGGATCAATGTGGGATCGCCATTGGGAACCGAAACGGTGGTGAAGGGAGTATCCGCATTGTCCGAATTGGCCGCGTCCGGATTCTTCATAGTGCCCACAATCCGGTCCTGGCCGATGGTCGCATCGACGATCTGCCCTGAGGCGATCTTGGATTTGAACTCGCTGTAGGGGATCTCGATCTGACGGATCACCAGCGGCGCTAGGATGAACTGCTGGAAGAGCCACACGCCGATCACTCCCGCGATCATATAGCTGACGCTGAACTGGATCTGCCTTTTCCGGGCTTCTTCCTTTTGTTTTTGATCATCCTGCTTGTTGTCTTTCTTGAACGGTCTGTTGAAATAGCTCATGGTAAACTCCTTCTTGTGATTTCCTTCTCTTTGCTTTGGCCATCTACGGCAAGTCATGGTATCCATCGGCAGGCCAAAGGACTACCTGTGCGGTATAGGGATATGGAGGCCGCCAGTCTGACTGAACCGTCAAGAAACCAGAGGGATCGAAAAGAGGATAGACGCACAGGGAAGCCACTTTCTTATTCAGGAAGCCACTTTCCTTATTCACCACTCCAAGCGCCTCGACGGGTACCAGGTATTTGTCATTCTTGAGATCGCTCGCAATCACCTGTGTGACCAAGCGGTTGCGAGGTTGAATGACCACTTGGGAAACGACCCCCACCTGTCCATCCTCTCCATACAGCGGGGTGTCAATTCGCGGCTGCACCGCCCGGCGTATCGCTTCTGGTGGGGTATCAGTCACGCTAGGCAGGGAAACGACCCCACGCACGCATGAAACCTGTGCAGCAACTTCTTCTGCGACCGATTGCAATTCACAGGTAGGTACTTCGCCGTCCAGGCTCACCCACCCATGGATGCAGCCTACGGCAAGGACATAAGGTCGGGTGTGTTCATCCCTGGCTAATGCCTCAGCAACCCATATGGTCAAATCTCGGTCGACCACCAGGTTATTCTCAACTGCGACCACGCCTGCTACGGATCGAGCTGCCTTCTCGATGAGCTGCAAGTTATTTTCTCTATTGATGTGTCCGCACAACTGGACGATTCCTTTTTTAACCGATACAGAAAAGTTGTCGACATCCAGGAGACGGATTTTCTCGTATTTCCAGATTGCCTCCCAAATCTCAGACAAAATGCTGTTATCAATACGAATCCACGGATCGACTCTTGCTTTTTTAGTAAACATTTCTGGAAACCTCCGCTGGTGGCAACATGGCTTGCTTTGATTTGACTATGACAGTTTCTGGAATGTTTGTGAGACAGTTCAATAAATAAGTTGATTCTTGACGATTGAACATCAAAATACTCCTTTGTAACTTTCCATAGGATACCTTTGCAGAAACGACCTGTCATGAATCCAAAGTGCTATAAAAGTGCCATTCATTCCTTTTTAGAAAAAGGCCACCGCCCACGCGAAATCAGCCATAACTTGGGCTGGCGGCCCGTGGATGCCCCCGCATCTGAGCTTCTTGAGCCTGCCAGCGATAGGATCGCCGATCCCCTTCCAACCAATGGAAAATCGTTTCGAGAACTTAGATTGGGTTCCGCGTCAGCACTCCGGAGTTGCCGGAGTCAGCGAATTTCAAGCACACCAATGGCGAAATTGGCTGTCTTGAATCAGAAGTACTATGAAAGTGTCAATTCAAAAGGGGAGAACTTATGGAATCAAACCGAGTCCCCGGGCCTTAGAAACCGCTTGGGTGCGTTTTTTTACTTCTAATTTGGCATAAATATTATAGGCGTGACGTTTTACCGTGTTCAACGCCAGGTACAATTCAGCAGAAATTTCCTGGTTGGATTTCCCCGCAGCAATCAGGGAGAGCACCTGCAACTCGCGCGCCGAGAGGCTGACAGGCAGGCCGTCTTCCATTCTGACAGCTCCCTTCCCAAGAACAACATCTTGAGAGGGTGAGGATGTACCCTCGCTTGGCTGGATGGTCTCCAGCAAACTATCGATAAATGCCAACGAAGGAAGATGGCTTCCAGATTCTTCTTGCATAGCCCGGCATTGGCGTAGGAGTTCGGCCAATCGCCAGCCCTCATCCAGATAAAAGCGCCGGTAGCCTTCCGGCTCACCGAGCGCCAGAGCGCGCAGCATGGTCTTTTTCGACTGTTCATTTTCGAGCTCAAATTGAGCCATCGCCTGCAAAATCAATATTTGAATTAGCGAGTTCACCCGCTGAAACCCTTCCGCTTGGGGCAGGATTTTTCTCAACAGGTCTGAAGCCTGCTTTATATCGCGCACACGGCCGGTTTCTTGTCCCCTGACCATCAGGAACCTGGCCTGAGAAAGCAGTATATATTCATAAATGTGGTAAGGATAATTCTCTACAGCGATCGGAGCGTCAATATCGGTGAACCCGCCCTTTTTCCACCACTGCTCGGCTGCCGCCAGATCATCGCGTTGAACAGCCAACCGGACTGCGAGTCCAGAAGCAAGGGCGCCATCCCATTGGCTGGCATCCGAACGAAGAGCCATACGCGCAATTTCATCAACAATCTCTTGCGCACTGGAAATATCCCCTATAGCCTGACGCAGCCGAGCCAGGGAAGTCATTCCACCCAGGCTGCCGAGATACCAGACAGACTGGATGGCCTTGCAGCCGCGCTCCAGATATTCACGGGCTTCCTCCAGCGTGTCACGTTCGAACAAGATCTCGCCCATAACAATATCGATAAATCCTGACAGCGGGTGAGACTTCCCCTCTGGCCCGGTGGCCAAATACTGTGCCTTTTGAAGAGTCTCCCACGCTTTGCTCGTTTGGCCCTGCATCATTTGCATAATAGCAATTTCGCAGGTGGCAATGATCATCACGAAAGGATTGTTCGCCTGGCGGGCGATCTTGCTCGTCGCGCGCAAGGACTCAATCGTTTTCTGGGTGTCGCCAGATAAGACGGAGCTGAGGCTGTCATCCAAGGCCATAAAGCTCCGGAGATAGACGTTCTCCTCTGAAAGATAACCGGCTGCTTCCCGGGAGAATTTGCCAACCAGCTCCATGTCGCCGCTCAGCAACGCTAGGTAGGATTGACAGAGTGCTAACCCACCACGAATTCCTGGCAAATCGATATCGGGGATTGGCATTCCAGTGTTCTGTTTTTCAAGCTGCTCAACCGCTTGCCGTACTTCCTCCAGCCAATAGCGGGCGAGATCAAGCTGATAAGACACGATCAGTGCCCAGGTATAACCTACGCCCAGAAGCGCATGTTTGCGGGTGATCTCCTCCGGCAGCCTACCTATCCAACGCGCGAGCGCAGATATTTCCCCCATGTTAATCATCGCTGAGACATTACGTTCTATCATGCCTGCTGCCCAGGCCATATCCTGGGATGCCATGGCATGTCGGAAGGCTTCATCCAGATTGCCGTTCCTTTCGTACCACAATGCTGCTCGCTTGTGCAGTTTCGGGATCTCAGCCAAGTTCTCTTGCGCCTGAACCTGGCGCATAAAATCGGCCAACAACGGGTGGTAACGGAACCATTCGTGTTTGTCATCGATTGCCGTGAGGAACAGATTGGCATGCTCCAGGCGGTTCAGCATGACCGCACCGTATCCCGGCTGGGCATCCAGGTTGACGACTGCCTCGCACAATGGACCACTGAGCACATCCAATATCGAAGTGCAAAGCAGGAACCGGCGGACCTCCTCGGGCTGCCCGGAAAGCACTTCTTCGGATAGAAATTCCATCAAATAGTGGATATTGCCATGGAAATTGGCCAACAATGTATTCGGATCAGGCTGGTTGCGCAGAGAAATGGCCGCCAATTTGAGAGGGGTGATCCAGCCTTCTGTGTGCTCCTCCAACGTCTGCACGACCGGTTGTGGGAGCTGTAACCCCATGATCTGAAAAAAGAACAGGGAAATTTCTTCTGTATTGAAGCGGAGCTCATCCACGCTAATTTCTGTCACCCACCCCTTTGCGCGCAGAAGAGCGATGTCTAGTGCAGGTTCATTTCGGCTGGCGATTATGATGTGAAAATTTCGCGGCAGATGCTTGAGAAGGAACTCGATGTTTCGGTGGATCAAACTGTTCTCGACAACATGAAAATCGTCAAGCACCAGGACAATGCCGTTTGGCAAATTCGAGATCTCATTGAGCAGTAACGTCAATCCCAGTTCTGAGCAGGTATCCGTTGCATTTTGAAAAAAGTCCAGTGCCTCCTGGCCGAGTTGGGGATCAAGCTCTTGGAAAGCGCGGATCAGGTAGTTTAGGAAGCGGGACGATGTGTCGTCTTCCTTATCCAGTGTCAGCCACGCGATCGAGAGCGGCTTTGGGGAGCGGATATTGCGCGCCACCCATTCAAGAAGGAGGTTGGTCTTTCCGAAACCGGCAGGCGCGGTCAGCAGCGTTAGCGGTCCCTTGACCCCCAGGTCGATCCGCTTGATCAACCTCGACCGGTGGACGAACACCGGAGGAAGTTGCGGGATAGAGATCTTTGTCCTCAGTAAGGGGACTTCTGGTTTGGTTTCTGGGTCGGAGCGCATAGTCTCTCTGGGAACAATCTCCGAGTCGATGAGCAGGCTATTACTATAATATTACTCTAAAAAACAGTTCGCGCGCGAAGAAGAGGAATAGGTAGGGCAGGAGGAAGGGATAGGCTTTTCGCAGGATTTTGGTTTGTTTGGCAACTTTTACACTGAAAAAGACGCGTTTCCGCATGATACCTCGGAATGGAAAATGGTACTTTTATAGCACTTTAGATTCATGACGATTTTTCATCGTTCTGTACAATATGGGTAGTTACCTGACATCCAAAATTAAGAAAAGGAGATTCTCATGCTTAAACAACTGTTTCGTCATTGGTGGCTGTTCGTGGTGCGCGGAGTGCTCGCAATCGTCTTCGGCATCGTGGCGCTGATCTGGCCCGGACCGACAAAGTACGTGCTCGTTCTGCTCTTCGGGGCTTTTGCCCTGGTAGACGGTATTTTTGCTGTCGCCGCCGGCATCACTTTCCATAAATACTTTGAACGCTGGTGGGCGGTGTTGGTGGAAGGGTTGACGGGAATCGTCCTCGGAGTCTTGACTTTCCTTTGGCCTGGCATCACTGCGCTTGTCCTCGTCTATTTCATTGCCGCCTGGGCAGTCATCACGGGGATTCTTGAAATTGTGGCTGCCATCCAGTTCCGGCGTGTGATCGCGGGAGAATGGGCGATGATCCTCACCGGCCTGCTCTCGATCGTTTTTGGCCTCCTGCTGTCCGTTTCTCCAGTCGTGGGTGCTGTGGGGCTGGTGTGGTTGATCGGTATTTATGCCATCACCGATGGGATTATGCAGATCATCTTCGCCTTCCGCCTTCACGGCATTAAACGTGATATCGAGCAAATCATTCCCCCGGAGATATTGGGATGATTGATCTTCTCATCCCGGCTGGACTAACCTTAAGACAATCG
>DATKMG010000603.1:0-2580 GCA_035541995.1 Terriglobia bacterium | reverse complement strand
GGACCTGAATCTCGTAGAGACTCATGAGGTAAACTCCACTGTTCCCCCGGCCCTGGTCCTCCCCTTTTGGGGGAGTCGGGGTGGCCCATTCCACGTGCAGCTGGCAATCACCAAATGCTTGCCGGGTAACTATGTCACCCGCATTGTTCCCCGTTTCCATATGTCCTTGCTTCAGGGTCCACTTGGCGGGCCCTCCCCTAGAACTTGCCCATGCCGATAAGTCCTTCCCATCAAAGAGGACGATCGCATCAGAAGGTGGCTTCCCTGCTTGTAGCTGATTACTCTCAGTACCCGGGGTAATCACTTGTGGAAGGGGTCTGTTATAATCACTAACCTTCCATGGAATCCTCCAAGCCTGGGGGTTGTTTTGGGCGCGGGTGTCCCCGATCATCAGAAGTACACCAATCGCCAATGAAACCTGCAACCAGCTTCTGAGAGAATACCTGATCATGAAAGCCCTCCTTTTGAGACTCTCGATATGGGAAAATGAAAGTCCAGTAGAGAACATTAGCATAAGAGTTTTACATGCGCCAATTGTCGATCTTGTCGATCTTGTCGATCCATCGCATGGAAATATGTGACCCACCCAATTCTGGCGAGAGTGGTGACCTGATTCCCGGGTCCGCAGCTTCTCAATTCACAATCGAAACCCATCGCAGCGACGGAGCACAGCCCCATTCTCGTCTCTAATATTTAACAGCACAACCAATCAGACATCTCATATGAATTCTGCAAAGCATGTTTCAGATTGCAACCTCCTCGTACGATCCGTAGAATAAGCCCAAAGAATTTTTTTTACCCTCTTTGTAAGGGAGCACTTATGACAATAAAACCCTGGTTCTGTTCAGTGGCTGCACTGTTTCTTTTGATTGGTTCCTGTCATGCAGCGCCACAACTGAAAGCCCTCATCGTCGACGGCCAGTGCAACCAGTATCATGACTGGAAGGCCAACACCGTCGTACTGAAGAAGATCCTTAGCGACTCCGGTCTATTTGCTGTAGAAGTGGCAACGACTCCGCCCAAGGGACAAGATCTCAGCACATTCAGACCCGACTTTTCAGCATACAATGTGGTGGTCCTTAATTACGATGGGGACCCCTGGCCAACCGAAACAAGGACCGCCTTTGTCAATTATGTCCGCTCGGGAGGTGGTGTTGTAGTTTATCACTCCGCTGACAACGCCTTCACGGGCTGGAAGGAATTCAACGAAATTATCGGGCTTGGAGGTTGGGGAGGACGAACGGAAGAATCCGGTTCCTATATCCGCTTGCGCGACGGGAAATGGATTGCGATAAATTCGCCTGGGCCTTCCGGCCATCATGGCCCGCCTCATCCTTACGTGGTGATGACCCGGATTGAGAAACACCCAGTCATGGCTGGCCTCCCGAAAGAATGGCTGCACGTCAAGGATGAACTCTATGATAGTTTACGGGGACCCGCGCAGAATTTAACTGTTCTGGCGTCAGCCTACTCGGATCCCAAAGATGACGGGACCGGCGAAAATGAGCCGATTCTTTTCACTATCCAGTACGGCAAGGGCAGGATTTTCCACACTGTTCTAGGCCATGGTGTCGAGCAGATGAAATGTGTCGGCTTCATTACGACCCTTCAACGGGGCACAGAATGGGCGGCAACTGGCTGGGTGAGCCAGAAGGTGCCTGCTGATTTTCCCACTGCTACTCAAGTCAGCGTCCGGAATTTCTGAGCCTTCGCCATGGATCCGGTATTGCCTACGACTTTCGTTCTAAGTTCGCAATGGTCGCTTTGATCTTGGGTATTAAGTCCCCGTGCTCTTTCGGGCTGGCCCTCTCCAGGAACTTCTTATAGTAGCTGATTGCAATTTGAGGGTGGCCCCCCTTTTCGGCTAGAAAAGCCAGGCTCAAGTAAGGTTCGGTCAGGTCGGGGTCGTATTCGACAGCCTTTTCCAGATAAGTTCGGGCAGTGACCCCATCCCCACGCTGGATGGAAAGAATGCCGTAAATGTTGTAAGCCTGTCCATAGCGATCGTCCTGCGCGAGAATTGCCTTCAGAGTCTTTTCGCAGTCGGCTGTCCTCCCCAGTCGCAGATAGGCGGTCGCCAGATTGGCCAGGTTTTGGAGATTGGTAAGATTCATCTCGGCGGCTTTTTCCATGGCGTCTGCCGCTTCCTGCAGCTTTCCAATCCGGATAAAGTTATTCCCCATCGAGGCATGGGTCTGGTTGCTGTCGGTGTGATTTTTGATGGCCGTCTGATACACCTCGATGGCCTGCGGATACTGCCCGGTCCGTTCAAAACAGACGCCGAGTTTCTGATAAATTGCCGGGTTGGCCGGATCCTTGACCTGGATGCTCTTCAACATCGGAATGGCTGCCTGAAAGCGATCATGATTCATTAACTCGGCTGACTTTTCCAGCACCCCCAGCACCTCAACGCGATCCTTCGGGTCCGGCCCGCTCATATCAATCCGCAGCTCCCGCCGGGCCCCGGCACTGGCATATCCCAGCGACTGTAGTTGCCGCAGCGTCTCATCATCCACCGGCTGACGCTCCAGCGCCCCCAGACTCCCCGGCGGACCCGCCACTTCCCAGATCTTCTTCTGC
>DATKMG010000602.1:0-10639 GCA_035541995.1 Terriglobia bacterium | reverse complement strand
GCTGGGGGTTATCCATCTCAAAGACATCGTGAAAGGCGGGATGAAAGAGCGGATTGCCCAACTGCGCCGCATGGGTATTCGCAGCATCATGATCACCGGTGATAATCCCCTCACCGCGGCCGCGATTGCTGCGGAGGCAGGCGTGGACGATTTCCTGGCACAGGCTACTCCAAAAGATAAGCTCGAATATATCAAGAAGGAGCAGGTTGCCGGCCGTCTTGTCGCCATGACCGGCGATGGCACGAACGACGCTCCAGCCCTGGCGCAAGCCGACGTTGGACTGGCCATGAATACCGGCACGATGGCTGCAAAGGAAGCAGGCAACATGGTGGACCTGGACAGCAACCCCACCAAATTGATTGAGGTGGTCGCCATCGGCAAGCAATTGCTGATCACCCGAGGCGCCCTGACGACCTTCTCGATCGCTAATGACGTCGCGAAGTATTTCGCGATCATCCCCGCGATGTTCATGGCAACCTATCCCTTATTGGGGAGACTCAATATCATGGGACTGCACACACCCCAGAGCGCCGTGCTTGCTGCTGTGATCTTTAATGCCCTGATCATTATCGCGCTGGTTCCACTCGCCTTGCGCGGTGTGAAGTACCGGCCTGTTGAGGCCGCAAGCCTGCTGCGGCGGAATCTGTTGATCTACGGCATCGGAGGGATCATCGCACCGTTCCCGGGTATCTGGGCTATCGATCAGCTGCTCGTGCTGCTTCATCTGGCGTAGGGAGGAATGACAATGTGGGAGCAAATTCTACCTGGACTTCGAATCAAAATTTTCATGACTCTTCTGCTCGGTGTGGCGTATCCGTTGCTCGTAACCGGACTCTGCCAGGTTCTCTTTCCCCATCGCGCGAACGGGAGCCTGGTCATCTCAGGCGGAAACGTGAATGGCTCGGAACTGATCGGTCAGAACTTTACCAGGCCCGAGTACTTCCAGCCCCGACCCTCGGCGGCAGGTTCCGATGGGTATGACGCGACAGCCTCAGGTGGCTCGAACTACGGGCCCACGAATCAGAAGTTAATTGACCGTGTTAAGGCATCGGTCGAGAAATTCCACAAAGAGAACCCGGACTTCGACGGTCCGATCCCGGCTGACCTGCTCACAACGTCGGGGAGTGGTCTCGATCCCCACATTAGTCCCGATTCGGCTTTAGCTCAGTCCCTCCGAGTGGCCAAGGTTCGCGGAATCACTGTGAAACAGGTTCAAGACTTGATCGCACAATACACCGAAGGACCCGACCTCGGGCTTCTGGGCGAGCCAAGAATAAACGTCCTCAGGTTGAATATCGCGCTGGACAAACAATTTTCAGGCTCGAAGTAGCCCGGTAAGCAGGATTATGTTTCAGTGGATGATGATGAAGCCCGTCACCCGTTTTTGCACCTTGGCAATAGCAGTGATCCTATGTACTGGACACGCGGCAAGGGCCCAATCAACGATTTTCAACATCCCGACTACGGACGTGGTAGCCAAAGGGAAGATTTATGTTGAATTCGATTATTTGAGCCAGATCCCGAAGGTTGAGGACCTGCCTGCCGCAAGCCCAACACCTCGGCTTCAAGTTTTCGTGCCTCGGGGGGTGGTTGGTCTTGGCGCCAACGTGGAGGCAGGCGCAAACGTCTCTGTGGTTCATGTGGGCGAATCGAACAACGTCTTTCTTCAGCCCAATGTCAAATGGAAATTCTTCAGTAATGAAGGGGGAGTAGCTGCTTCGGTGGGCGGCATCCTCTATACTCCCATCAATCATCGAGAAGGGGTGGACACCTACGGATTGGTCTATGCAAATCTGAGCAAGAAAATACGTCAAAAATATGGTCCCCGGTTTCATGTTGGTCCTTATGGTATTGTGGGAAGCAATAGCACCTTCGTGGGTCCCAAGGCTGGCGCTATCGCAGGTTACGAGCAGCCGATTCTTGCGAGGCTCAGCATTGTGGCAGACTGGATCAGCGGGAAGAATGCTTTTGGATACTTTACCCCCGGAGTCTCTGTCACGTTTCCCGGCAATGGTGTCTTCAATGCTGGTTACAGCATTGGAAATGATAGCTACGATGGAAATTCGACGCACAATCGCCTGCTGTTTCTCTATTACGGTTTCACGTTTTAGAAATTAGTGTGGACGACTTCGCCCCTATTTTGTCAAGAAATTACGTCGACCAAATGTACTATCCTCCTCTCATCTCTGCCTACGAGGTTAGCTGGCGGGCTTAAATCGAGAATGTGATGGATAATTGGAGGAGGGACGCGCTCGTCCCGTCAGCCTGACCTCCAGAGAGCGCCGAGGGGGAGGGGGATCGGCATCTCCCGTCGCATTTCTAATCGTACCCCTAATGTCCATCCTTGCCGTGCGGGAGTCGCACGACGCGGGAAGCTCGCCAAAGCGGCGCTGCAATTCTGATGGAAAAAATCAAAGAACCTTTGCCTAATGCGCAAACCCAGCGCGCGTACCGGGTCAAAATTACACTCTTTCTCTTTTGTATCGGTTTGACGGTTATCGGATTAAGTGTCAGCTACCAAGGCTTTGCAGCCCTCACTCGACTGAAGAGCGTAGAGAGCGAGCGGGATCGATGGCAACGAGCCGACGAGGTCATCCAGGCACTCGGTCTTAGAGAAGGAGCGGTCGTCGCGGATTTTGGTTCCGGGGTCGGATACTTTACATTGAAGCTCGCAGACATAGTGGGCCCTAAAGGGAAAGTCCTTCCTGTCGATATTCGCCGGGGACCACTCTTGTTCTTACAGGCACGAGCGTGGTGGCGACGGTTACATAACATCGAACTCAATCATAGCGACCCTGACAATCCTCATCTGCCTGCAGGGCATCTCGACGCCATCCTTGTGGCCAACACCTATCACGAGTTAGTACATCCCAAGTTGATCCTGGCTTGCCTGTATCGTTCACTTGTTAGTGGCGGAAGGTTGGTCATCCTTGACCGTGGTCCTGCCTTCGTCGGCCAAGAGTCTCGCAAAGTTGAGGTCGAACATCACGAGTTGCCTCAATCGATAGTTGAAGAGGAAGTTTCTCAGGCTGGATTTGAGATAATTCGGCAGCAGGACCGCTTTACTGAGGAACCGGGGCGCGGTCCTTGGTGGCTCATCATCGCTCGCAAACCATGAATTTGCCTTTTGCCCTATGCACGTTACGACGGTCGATGAAAAACGCATTGGTAGCCACGGTGAGTGCATTGGCGACGGCAGTCGCCGCTAGCCGTGGGCTTTTGTTGGATAAATGCCCACGCTTCCCGCAAACTGCGCAGTCGGTGTGGCTATCCAATCTGGCATTTTCATGAAAGCCTCTCATGCCCCTCAGAGGGGCGCCACGTAACATGAAAATATCAATGTGGGAGCCGCGCTCCGCGCGGCGAAGTCCTCGGCCAAATTAAGGTCGCCGCTCGGAGATCGGCTCCCACACTAAATAGGATTTTCAAGAGAGCCATTCATGCCGCTGGGCGGCACCCTCGGGGATGAAAATGTTGGAGGGCCGAGTTCCACGAGGCCGGAGAGGCAGACAAAAACCATCGGCCTCACGGAGTTCGTCCCTCCAAAAACCCCATTTTCAGAGGAGGCCGCTGGGTGGCGCAGACAAGCGCAGTAGGCATGTCTGCGATGAATGAAGTTCCAAATCGCCCACCCGTCCCAAATCAGCGCCAGTCTGAAGCAACGATCATGTTCGCAGACATGCCTACTGCGCTTGTCTGCGCCACCCTACGACCTAGCAACCCCTCAGTTGGCCTTTCAGGCCTTGGTTTCGATGCTCTCCCTGTGTACGTCACTCTTGAATGCACCCTGAACCGGCGGCAGGATTCCGTGAGAAGAAGCCTCTGTGATAGGATGGTATGTAATGGGGGTCTTCCTTAGACGCATCAGGAGGGCAAGAAGGTTCTGCGAGGGTCCTCATGAGGAGCAGTTTCAAGCGTGCCAACCAACTTAGACCATCGTCCTGACCCGGACCAACTGTTGCGCCAGATTCAGGCGGAGGAATCGCAGCATCATCGGGGGCTTCTAAAGGTCTTCCTGGGTTATGCTTCAGGGGTAGGAAAATCGTACCGGATGCTGAACGAAGGGAAGCGCCGGAAGCAGCGGGGGGAAGATGTAGTCATCGGCGCACTGCAGGATAAACCGGATCCCTCGGTGGATGAGCTTCTCGGGGATTTCGAGATCATACCACCCTTGCGCATGAATGGCCGTGAGGTTATGGACGTGCAGGCCATCCTGGCACGGAGACCCCGAGTCTGTGTTGTCGATGAATTGGCGCATGACAATCCCCTTCACAGCCGGCATGCCAAGCGCTACGAAGACGCTCAGGAACTGAGGGAGGCAGGGATCAGTATCATCACCGCAATCAACATTCAGCATATTGATGAACTAAGGCCCCGCGTGGCTCCCCTTGCCGACAAGAGTGTTTCCGACATGATTCCCAAGAGCTTCCTCCTGGCTGCCGATGAAATCGAACTGATCGATATCCCCCCGGAACAGCTCCTGGAGCGGGTAGGTCGGCAGCCAGACGAAGCCTCCCGGGTGGCAGAACGACGTCGATTGTCGGAACTCCGGGAGATCGCCTTGTTGCTGGCCGCCGAGGTAGTAGACCGACAGCTGGAAGCGTACTTCGAAGCCCATGGCTTGAACCAGACTATTGCAACCCAGGAGAGATTTCTGATTTGCATTACTCCCCGTGCGGCGGCCAGGGACATGATCACCATTGGGAAACGCGCGGCAGACCGTTTTCACGGTGAGCTGATTGTGCTCTATGTGCAGCAATCCGATCTAAGCCAGGCCGATCAAGATGCTTTGAGGGCCCAGTTCGCCTTTGCGCATGAATCGGGAGCGCGTGTTGAACAATTAACCCACGAGGATCCCGTGGCGGCCATCCTTCGGTTTGCAGTCGAAAATCGAGTCACGCAAATCTTCATCGGGCGCAGTCTTCGCGAGAACTGGTGGACCCGTCTTTTTGGCAGTGCTGTGGACCGACTGATTCGCCTGGCAGAGGGGATGGACGTCTCTGTGTTCCCGCATTGAGATCTTGAGACCGATGGAAAACCCAACACCACAAAAGGGGCGCCTTAAAGTCTTCATAGGGTACGCTGCCGGCGTGGGTAAGACCTACCGGATGCTTGACGAGGGGCATGACCTCGAAGAAAAAGGGGTGGATGTCGTGGTTGGCTACTTCGAGCCTCATGCCAGGCCAGACACGATTGCCCGAGCTAGGGGTCTTGAAATGGTGTCGCGGCGCGAGATTGAGTATCGCGGAACTTCTTTCTATGAAATGGACACGGAGGCAATCTTGCGGCGCAGGCCCCAAGTGTGCCTCGTTGACGAACTCGCCCATACCAATGTGCCTGGCTCGGAACGAGCCAAGCGATGGGAGGACGTGCTGCTCCTATTGGAAGCGGGAATTGACGTGATCACGACGATGAACATTCAGCACCTGGAAAGCCTCACCGATCAGGTTTGGCAGATTACCGGAATCCAGGTTCGGGAGACTGTCCCCGATTGGGTCATGAAGCAAGCTGAAGAAATCGTCATGGTCGACCTTCCCCCCCTGGCCCTCATTCACAGGCTCGAACGAGGAGTCGTTTACACTCCGGAAAAGGCAGCATTTGCTTTGCAGAACTTCTTTAAAGAATCCAATCTGGTGGCACTTCGAGAGATGGCTCTTCGCCAGGCAGCCCATGAGGTCGATATTCGACAAACCGACGCCCTGCCCAAGAAGAGCGCTACATCCCCAGCGGTCCGGGATGACGCCATCCGAGTCGATCAAGGTGTCGAAAGATTTCTGGTCCACGTCACAAATCAGCCTTCCACGGCTCTTCTCATCAGAAGAGCTTGGCGTGTGGCCGACTATCTTCAAGCGGAGTGCTTTGCGGTATACGTTCAGCGGCCAGCTGAAGACCGCTCCCGGAAAGAGGCCGTTGAAAAACATTTGAAGTTTGCGAGGGATCTACATATTGAAACCCGGGTCTTGGAGGGGGAAGATGCAGCGGAATCGCTGGTACAATTCGCGCGCGCTCAAAGGGTCACACATATCTTCATGACGCGCCCTCCTTCCCGACTGTGGCGGCGGCTCCTGACTCAGGACCTGATCCATCGAGTCGTGAGGCTGGCCAACGAGATGCGAGTTACCATTGTGGCAGAACGCCTCCCGCAATAAGTCGGCAGTGTCAATAAGCCTCTAGACAGGATCTTTCTTTCGGTATGCCATCCCTTGAAAAATTGCAACCAGGTCGCCGCTCTCATCTCTCACCTGAACCGAGTAGGATGCCAGTTTGGGATTAATGGCCACTTCTTGGGCCTCCGCAACAAGAGTGCCCATGAAAACGGCCTTCAGGTAGGAAATACTGACGTTGATGGCCACGGCAATAGTCTCGTGGGAATTCGATGCGGCCGCAAAGACGAAATCCGCCAGCGTAAAGATGGCGCCTCCATGGGCTATCCCGACACCATTGAGATGTTGGTCTGAAATTTTTAGTCTTGCCTTCGCTCTGCCCTCCGCGACCTCGACTAGCTCAATTCCGGTCAGCTTGGCGTAGCGGTCTTTTTCTAGTAAACGCAAGACCCCGTTCATGGCTTCCCTCCCGTACTAGCGGTCGATGAACCCTGACTGATTGAAGAATTATCAATGGCGTCTTGAAAGCTATCCTCCCTGACTCGTGTTCGCGTGCGGCTTGATGAAATTGTTAAGACTCCAGAAATCGGGAGGGAGAAAAGGGGTCACACTCGGATGGCGAGTCTCCCCGAAGGATCATCTCTGCGGCCAGCCGCCCGGCAGAGGAACTCACGGTGACGCCGTGCCCTCCCAACCCAGCGACCCAGATAAAACCCTGGACCTTCGGATCCCATCCGATAACAAACCTTCGGTCGGGTGTCAGGGTGCGGAGTCCGGCCCAGGAATTTTGAAGGGGAAGGTCAGGCATGGCAGGGAAGCTGCGACTCACTTTTTCTGCCAGCAATTCCGCAGCTGAGGCATCAGTGGGAGGGATTCCCGGCCGGTCAGCGATCTCATCGCACGGACTCAGTAGCAGCCCGCCCGATTCGGGTCGAAAGTAGACTTCATTCGTGATGTCCCAAATGATAGGCCAGTCTGGGTTGACCCATTTCAGGGCATTCGTGATAAAGATATGACGGCGGTAAGGGACAAGAGGGACGCTTGCGGAACCGGCTCTCTGTCCAATTTCCCCAGCCCAGGGGCCACCGGCATTCACCAGGACGTCGCAAGCGATTTCATCATTCTGAGTCTGAACGGCGGTCACCCTTCCTCCATTAACTGCAATATGGTGGACCTTACTGGCGAGTTTCAACTGAGCACCATGATCGATGGCTGAGCGTAAGAATCCTTGTAGGAGGCTATGAACATCCACGACTCCGTCGGTTGGGCACCAGATTCCTCCTTGGTGAGGAGCGCCCTCAAGCACAGGCACTTTCCGGACTATTTCCTCGATCGGCTTCCACTCCGCCTCCACAGCCGGACTACCCCGAGTTGTCGGGGCGGGCAGGGGAGACCTTGTCAAACTAAGTAGGAACGAGCCGTTCTGACTCAAGGAGGTCACCAGTGGCCAGTCGGCAGGTAATCGTCGCAAGAAGGCCGCCCCTTCCAAGGCCATTTGAGCTATGGTTGGATGGTTGACCACTTGCCGGATCATGGCCGCATTTCGGCCTGAAGAATGAATGCCGGGCATTGACTCCTGCTCGAAAACTACTACGCGTTCCAGACCCATTCGGGTTAAGTGGTAGGCTGTAGCCGCTCCGGCCAGTCCCGCGCCAATAATCACACAAGTCCTTTTATCCATCGCTCCCCCGGGAAGCTTGAGCTTGCCATTTTGTTCGACTGACATTTGGGATACTTCCAAGCATCTGGCCCAGGTCATCGAGGCTCTTGGCACGAGGCTCGGAGAGGCGCAATGAGGCATCAAGCTGGACCTCATTATCCTCGGAGAGTTTTCTGGTGCAACTTAAGACTGAAACTCCGTTTTGGCTGACAAAAGAGGACCAAGCCTTTTCAACAGACGGAGAGGCAGGTGTCGCATAAGCGATCTGGAACTGATACGTCACACTAGGCAGAAGCATTCCCGAACGCCGGTCAATGAAGTTGCCCACCCAACGGAGTAAGAACTGCCCCATGATGAGAACCAGGAATAGACTCCAAGCCAAGATGAAATAGCCGCAGCCGATAGCCAGTCCCATGCTCGAGGTTGCCCAGAGAGTTGCTGCAGAATTAATACCCTGGACGCTTCCACCTCGGTGGATGATGACACCGGCGCCGATGAAGCCAATTCCGGTCACCACTCCGGAGGCAAGCTGGCCTGGATTGGAGCTATGACCAAAAATGTGTAACGAAATCATGCCGAAGGCAGTCGATCCGACAGCAACTAGTGTTACCGTTTTTATTCCTGCAGTTTTGTGATGCCATTGACGCTCGAGGCCTACAATGGCACCGAACCCAAAAGACAGGAGCAAGGCGAAAGGGACTTGAAAATCAGTCATGGTCGGACCTCCTGAAAACTTTCCAGAAACGGATTGGATTCGGAGTGGACTGGCACCCGCCGTTAATGGATCTCGACGGATGGCATGAGCAGCCAGGGAGCCGGAGTTTCCAGGCTATGCAAGGTCGACTTAATCACATTTCCCAGGGAAGGCCTGTAAGACTCCGAGCGAAAAAAGTCTCCCTGAATCAGGCTCTCCCAGAAGCTCTTAGGACGGGGGTAAAGAACTACCTCTAGTTCCTCTTTTTCGGGGACGTGAAGCTCCTTTTTCAACACGCTCAGGGCCATCCGGTACCCGCCGACCTCGTCCACCAATTTCAGTTGTCTGGCCTGGTTACCGGTGTAGATTCTACCGTGAGCCATGGGCTCCAGTTGCTCGTAAGACATGCCCCGCCCTTCGGCAGCTTTCTTTACAAAATTGTTGTAGATCTCTTCCATCCAGTTGCGGATCACCGTTTTTTGAGCCTCGGAGAGTGAGGTGGTGGGGGAAAAGATATCGGCATTTTCGGCCATTTTAACCTTGTCGGGCGTGATCCCCAGCCACTGTTCATAGAGGCCGCGGATATTGAACTTCCCGAAAATGACACCAATTGAACCTGTAATGGTTGACGGCTGAGCGACGATCTTCCTGGCGCCCATAGCAATGTAGTAACCGCCGGAACCGGCGACTCCAGACATGCTCACGACCACTGGCTTACCCGATTTCTCCAGCAAGCGGACCTCGCGCCAGATCTTGTCGGAACCCACGGCCGAACCACCCGGACTATCCACGCGGAAGAGCACACCCTTAATAGTCTTGTCTTCGCGGATACTCCGTAGTCGGGCCGAGATTGTCTCTCCGCCAATAAAATTCTCCCATGTCTCGTCTCCGCCTCCTGAAGTGATTGCTCCTATGCCTCCAAGTAGAGCGACACGAGTCCCGACACGTCTTTGAAAGCGACTGTCCAGGCTCTGAAGGTAAGAAGCCAGGCCAATGGAGCGATACTCTTTACCGCCTCCGGGTTTACCGACCTCGAATTGGGAACGCACATCATCCTCATAGCCTAAAGCCGTCACCAGGCGCTCCTTCAAAGCCAGGGATGCTGGAATCAACCCGATCTGAATCAGTTGACGCAGTCGAGGCTCTTCGATCTTTCGTTCCTGAGCAACAGCATGGATAAATCGGTCTTGAATATCCTTTAAGATACCTTCCAGCATCGAGCGGATTTCGGGCGTCATCTTGTCGCGACTGTAGGGTTCTGGACTCTTGAATTCCTTGAACATGAGGAACTGGGGCTCGATCTTAAGCTTGTCCATCATCTTCCGATAAAAATTGATTTCCGCTACTAACCCATTGATCAATAGTCCTGAGTCCGGATTCAAGTAAATCTTGTCGGCGGGTGATGCCAGGTAGAGTTCCTTTTCCTGGGGAGCGTCCAGCGCCATCCTGACTACGACCTTCTTGCCGGATTTCCGAAAATCCTGAACGAATCCTCGCAGCTCCTCCACCTGGGCCCAGCTGAAGACGAGAGGGTATAATTCCAGCGAAACTGCACGGATTCTGGGGTCCATGGCCGCGTGACGTAAGCCGCGCTCCAGATCGATAATGTTGACACCATCACTCGAGAAGAGGCGAGCCAGGGGGGAGACGGGAGGAAGCTCCGCCAATTCTGTGCTCACACTCACCTCCAGGACGCTGTCTTGCCGAACCTCAATTCTCTCTGGGCGAAAAAGCAGGTACGTGCCCAGGCTAAACACCGCAACGAACGACACTGCACACAGTAAAATGATACCGACCACCCAAGTTGATTTCTTTGCCATAGCCAATTGAGACCTCCCAATCATTGCTGGTCAATTATACAGCTCTTACCGCTCCCGACTAGAAATTCCGCAGTTGAGTTTTGACATTTCAATCGGCCTGACCTATGCTCTTTCCATCTTTCCCGGGTGTTTTGGTTAGCCTCTACTTCCGGTTCCTGGTTAGTTTCGGTCGCGAAACTGGAGGATTGCATGAAAGTGCCCCATGACCTTTTTAGGTCAACTTCTTTCCGAATTTCGCGACAGAAACTGGTTAGCCTTGGTGGGTTATAGCAGACAATCTTTTTCAGGCTGAAAAGGAGCTCCCATGGATAGGCCGTTAGAGATTCCCCCCGCCTTGTCAGGCTCCTCCTCCGAAAACTCC